>JAEZLU010000242.1 GCA_023415075.1 Bacillota bacterium | reverse complement strand
GGGTAGCGGTGCTCCATGCCGGTCAGCTGCATCAGGCGGACAACCCGCATGACCCGCTCCCGCACTTCTTCGCCGGCCAGTTTTTTCACCCTCAGCCCGTAGGCGATGTTTTCGAAAATCGACAGATGGGGAAAGAGGGCGTAGTTTTGGAATACCATGGCGATGTCCCGCAGATGGGCCGGTACGGCCGTTATCTCGCGGCCGGCCATTGTTATCCGCCCGCCGGTCGGCGTTTCGAAGCCGGCGATCATCCGCAGCACGGTGGTCTTGCCGCAGCCGCTCGGCCCGAGCATCGTCGTCAGCTGACCATCCGGGAAACTGTAGCTGACATTATTTACTGCCGTTAGAAAACCTTTCTGGTCGTGGCGCCGGAACTCCTTCACAAGCCCCTCAACAACCACGCCGCCTTTTACGCCAACCGCTACCAAATCCATCACTCCCCTAAGCGTAGTTCCGCCGGCCCATGAGCCCCACCAGGTATTCCATCAGCTTTATGACGGCCGCCATGAAGACGATGAGGATCATGACATAGGCGGCGGCCGAGCCGTAACGGCTGAGTTGGACGTGGGACAGGATGGCGATGGTCACAAGATACCACTGAGCCGACATGATGAAGATGACGGCACTTACCGCAGTCATGGCCCGCACGAATTCGTAGACCAGTCCGGAAAAGAAGGCCTGCTTGAGGAGCGGCAGGGTGACGCGGGTAAAGGTGGTAAGGCTGTTGGCCCCCAGGTTGACCGACGCTTCCTCGATCGACTGGTCGATCTGCTGGAGGGTCGAGGTGCCGGCTTCGACCGCTACCGGCATGTTGCGGAAGATGAAGGCGATGATTATGAGGGCCGCCGTGCCGTTGAGGGCCAGCGGCGGGTCGTTGAAGGCCAGGATGTAGCCTACGCCGACGATGGTGCCGGGAACGGCGAAGGTCAAAAGCGACGCCGTCTCCATCAGCCGTTTGCCGAAAAAGCGCTTGCGGACGCTGAGCCAGGCGACGATCATGCCGAAGATGCCGCCCAGCGGCGTAGCCGCCAGCGACAACAGCAGCGAATTCTTGAGCGGCTCAAAGCCGAGGTCGAATACGAAACGGTAATTGTCGAGCGTCAGGGCTGGATTGACGCCCCAGATCTTCACGAAGGACCCGTAGGCCACCGTACCGTAGAAGAGGACGACAACCAGGGTCACCGCCAGGCAAAAGACGGTCAGGCAGCTCACGAGCAGCCGGTCGTCGAGCTTTTTCCGCTCGTAGGAAGGCTTGCCGGTTACGGTGACGTATGATTTTTTGTTTATCCAGTACCGCTGGAGGAAAAAGGCGGCCAGCGAGGGTACCAGCAGGGTGAGGGCTATGATCGAGCCGGCCCTGAGGTTGTAGGCCCCGGTTATTTCCATGAAGGCCTGCACCGCAAGGGTGGAAAAGTTGCCGCCGAGCACCATCGGGTTGCTGAAGTCCTGCAGCGAGTTGACGAACACCAGCAGCACGGCGCTGGCGATGCCGGGCAGCGACAGCGGCAGGGTGACCGTCCAGAAGGCATAGCCACGGGCTGCCCCCAGGCTGCGGGCGGCGTCCTCGACCGCCGGATCGATGGCCTCAAGGATGCCGGCCAGCGTCAGGTAGGCGATCGGGAAGCTGGACAGCGTCTGGACGATGACCAGGCTCAAGAGCCCGTGCACGTCGTAGTCCTCGATGCCCAGGAGGCCGTTGGTAATGAGGCCGTTGCGCCCCATGAGGAAGATGGCCGATAGCGACAGGACGAACGGCGGGCTGATGATCGGCAGGGTGGCCACCGTCTTGAAGAAGCTCTTGAGCGGCATGGTCGTGCGGGTTATCGCATAGGCGAAAACGTAACCGATGACCGTCGACAGGGCGGCGGTGATCACGCCGAGTTCCAGGCTGTTGCACAGGGTATCGAGGTAGTACTTCTCGGTGAACATCGCGCCGATCTCCCGCAGGGTCAGGGCGCCGGCGTCGTCGGTCAGGCTCATCAGCACGACTTTGCCGATCGGGTAGATGATGAAGAGACCCAAGCAGAGAAAGACGAAGGCAATCGTCACCACTACCAGCGGCTCCATCTTCGTCCGCGGACTGCGGCCGAGGCCGCCGCTCGCCGGGCGCAAAACCGGTTCCAAGCACATCACCGCCTTATATTACCCCAGGCCTCTCAGGCAATCAGGGTTTGGCCAGAACCGTCTTGGTGAATTTGTCGACAAGGCGGGCCCGGTTCTCGCCGGCCCAGACGTTGTCGTACTTGACGGTCTTGATGTCCGCCAGTTTTACCGCTCCTTGAGGCACTTTGGCGTCAGGGTTGACCGGCAGGCGGAAGGTCTTGGCCGTCTCGTACAGCTCCTGGCCTTCTTTGCCGGCGAAATAGTCGATGAACGCCTTGGCGTTCTCTTTCTCGGCCGCCGGCCCGTTCTTCACGAGGGCCATGGCGCCGATCTCGTAGCCGCTGCCTTCTTTCGGGAAGGTGAGCACAAGCGGGAAACCTTCGTTTTTGGGGATGAGGATGTCGTGGGAGAAGCAGATGCCGACAAGGGCCTCACCCAGGCCGGCCTGCTGGGCCGGGGCCGCCCCGGCCTTCTCGTAGGTTCGCACGTTGGCGTTGAGCTTCTTCAGGTAATCAAAGGCTTTGTCCTCGCCCCACATTTGCACGAGGGCTGCCAGCACGGTGTAGGAGGTGCCGGACGAACCGGGATGGGCGATCGACACCAGACCCTTGAATTCGGGTTTCAGGAGGTCGTCCCACGACTCGGGCGGCTTGATGCCTTTTTTCTCGGCCAGCTGGGTATTGGTGCCGAAGCCGAGGATGCCGATATACAGGGGCGACCAGTAGCCGTCCTTGTCCTTGAACTGCTCGGGCACGCTGGCCGAGGCCGGACTCTTGTACTGCTCGAGCAAACCGTCCTTGGCCATGGCGATGAAGGTGTCGGACGGGCCGCCGAAGACGGCGCTGGCCCGCGGGTTATTTTTCTCGGCCTTCAGGCGGGTGATAATCTCGCCGGCCGACAGGCGGACGAAGCTGACCTTAATGCCGGTCTTGGCCTCGAAGCCCTTGAAATAGGTACCGATCTCATTTTCGTTGAGCGCGGTGTAGATTGTCAGTGTTTTACTCTGGCCGGCGCTGCCGGCCGGGCTTTCCTTGCCGCCGCCGCAGCCAGCCAGCGTGACAACCAGCATGACCGCCAGCAGCACGGCCAAAAGCCTGACGTTGAATCCCTTCATCCCTTTCACCCTCATTGAATTTCTAGCCGTTTTTCATCAGCGAAGACCATTATCTTCGCCTTGGGAACAGTCAGCCTCGCCGGCCCGGGCGGCAGGCAGCGCCCGGCCTCGGCGAACAGGTTCTGGCCTTCGACCTGCACGAGATGCTGGGCCGCCGCCCCGCCGAACAGCGTCTCGGACACCGTGCCGTCGAGGACGGCTTCGCCGGTCGCCGGCGGTGCCGCCTCGCAGGCCAGGCAGATGGCGACGTCGGTCGAGCGGATTATCAGCCGCACGTCGGCGTCGGCTGCCGGCGCCGCCAGCGTCCCCAGGCGGCAGCTCCCCAGGTAGAGGACGCCGCCGGTCACCCGGCCGGTAAGCAGGTTGCCCTTGCCGAGAAAGTCGGCCATGAACAGGTTCTGTGGCTGGCCGTACACCTCGGCCGGCGTCCCGGCCTGCATGACGCTGCCCTTGTTCATCACCACCACGTGGTCGGCGATCGACAGCGCCTCCTCCTGGTCGTGAGTAACATAGACGGCAGTTATCCCCAGCCGTTTTTGCAGCTGGCGGATCTCGATCCGCAGGTTGTGGCGGACTTTGGCGTCGAGGTTGGACAGCGGTTCGTCCAGCAGCAGCACTCTGGGCTCAACCACCAGGGCCCGCGCCAGGGCGATGCGTTGCTGCTGGCCGCCCGAGAACTGCGGCGGCTTGCGTTTTGTCATGTCGCCGGCGTCGTCCAGTTCGACCAGCCGGAGAATGTCGGCCACCTTGGTACGGACGGTTGCTTCCGGCAGCTTTTTCTGCCGCAGCCCGTAGGCGATGTTGTCGTATACGCTCATATGCGGCCACAGGGCGTAGTTCTGGAAGAACATCGCCGTGCCGCGGGCCTGCGGCGGCAGATAGGTCACCTTCTGGCCGCCGAAAATAATCTCGCCGGCGTCGACGCCGATGAAGCCGGCCAAGGCTCTCAGAAGGGTCGTCTTGCCGCAGCCGCTCGGTCCGAGGACGGCGGTCAGGCAGCCCTGGTCGAAGGCCAGGTTGACGCCCCGCAGGGCCGGCACGCCCTTGTAATGTTTAGAGACGTTTTCGATACGGATGAAGGACATGTCATATCCTCCCAAACGTCGACAAATACTCGGATTTGAGGTAGCGTTCCATCAGAATCAGGATCAAAAGTCCGGGGCTCATCAGCAGCAGGCCGGTTATCGAGCTGACCTGAAGCTCGTAGCCCATCGCCGAGTTGTACATGTAGACAGGCAGGGTGATGACGTAGGGCGAGCCGATCATCAGCGTGCCGGTGAATTCGTCTAGCGACTGGAGAAACACCAGCAGGCTGGCGGCGAAGATGCCCGGCATGGCCAGCGGCAGCGAGATGCTCCAAAAGGTCTTGAAGCGGGAGGCGCTCAGGTTCATCGCCGCCTCCTCCATTGACAGCGGAATGGCCTTGAAGACGGCCACCAGCGTCCAGACCGCGTACACCAGGCTTGTGACCATGTGGATGAGGATGACGCCTGTCAGCGTGCCAGCCAGATCCCAGCGGTACATGATGACGGCCGTGTTAGCGAACACCGGCAGCTGGGGAAAGGTCTGCGGCAGCAGGAAGATGACCATTATGGCCACCTTGGCCGGGATGTTCCAGCGCACGAGGATGTAGGCCAGCGGCACGGTCAGTATAAGCACGGCCGCTGTCACGATGACGGCGATCTCGAAGCTTAAGAGCAGCGAGCCCACCATCTCGCCCTGCAGCACCTTGCCCCAGTACAGGAAACCGAACTTGTTGGGAAAGAGGTTGGGCCAGTACCACTGCTCGGCCACCGACCAGATGAACAGGCTGGAGAGCGGCCCGAAAATGATGAAGAGGGCAGCAGCATAGCCTCCCAGGCGGAGGGCCAGCCGCGTCGGACTCGCCTTTACGGACGCCGCATCAGCGCTCATGCCCGCGTCACCCCCTTCATGTAATAGACGGCGGCGGCGGTGGCGGCCAGGTAGGACACCACGCCGAGGGCGTTGGCCACCCCGTAGTCGCTCAGATAGATGATGCGGTAGTAAACGTCGACCATCAGCATCTGGGCTCCTTCGCCCTTGCCGATCATCATCGGGATGGAGAAGGAGGCCATCAGCGAGGTGAACAGGAGAATACCGACAATAACGATCGACGGCAGGGCCATCGGGATGAGCACGTCCTTGATCTGTTTGAGGCTGGAGGCGCCGAAGTTGCGGGCCGCCTCCAGGTAGGACTCGTCGACCCCCCGGTAGGCACCCATGATGAGGAGGAGGGCGAACGAGATGTTCTTCCAGACTAGGGCGGCGATGATGCCGGCGGCGCTGAAGGCAATCGACGGCGGGTCGTCGATGTTGATGATCCCGGCGGTGGCCAGCAGCGAGTTCAGGATGCCCTTGGGGGCCAGGAAAACGCGCATGGCGTGGCCGGCGACGACGAACGGCACGAACAGGGGGATTTTGAAGAGAAACTCCACCAGCGGGTTGGCGTGGATGCGCAGGTAGCCGCCGATAACCGTACCCAGCGCCAGCAGGATGGCCAGGGCCGCGAACGATACCGCCAGCGTGTACAGCATGTCGCCGCTGTACAGCCGGAAGGCGGTGGCGTAGTTGGCCAGCGTAAACTGGCCGTCTTTCTGGAAGCTGGTGATGAGCGACCGCAGAAACGGCCAGAGGAAGAACAGGATGACCACCGCCAGCGGGGGAAGGGCGATGGCCAGGCCGAAAAGGCCCTGCCACGGCGACTCCAGGCTGTCGCCCCGCCGGCGGATGATACCCTTGACTGTCGAGGCAGCCGGTTCCATCGCTAATTTTCCTCGAAGGCGCCGATCAGGTCCTTGAGATATTGTTCAAGCGGGAAGGACAGGCTGCGCTTTTGCAGGTCCTCGGCGCTGATATCCTTGAACAGCCGCTCCTTGGCCTGCGGCGAGACCGCCGGCAGCACGGCGTTGGCGTCGATGCCCGGATACCAGTTGTTGCGGGCCACGATAAAATCGCCCTGCACCTGCGGCGACGCCAGGAATTCGGCGTATTTCACGGCCGCGTCGCGGTTGGCGGCGTTTTTCGGGATAACGATATACATCGGCTGGCCGGGCAGCCCGGGGTCGATGAGCTTGAGCCTGGTTTTCGGGTTCATCCGCCCTTCGCCGACCCACAGGTAGAACATGTCGACCCATACGGCGCCGGCGGCGATCTCGCCCCGGTTGAGCATGTCGAGGGTGCCGTTGTTGCCGTTGGTGATGGTCACCGGCAGGGCCTTGAGCTCTTTGATGATGGCCGGCCACTCGGCCTCGTTGGCCTTGTCGTACGGGCCTTTGGCGTAGGTGTCGTACTTGCCGGTGCGCCAGTAGACGTAGCCGGCGGCGAAGCCGACGCCGCTCATGCCGCCTTTGATGCCGTTATAGCCGAATTTTTTGGGGTTGGCTTTGATCCAGTCCACCAGTTCGGCAAACGACTTGGGCGGCGTGGCCATCAGGTCGGGGTTGTAGGCGAGAGCCACCTGGCTCTGGAACAGAGGAATGACATAGCCGTCCACCGGCGTCCCCAGGCTGTTTTTGCTGTTGGCGCTCACCACCTGGGCGGCGATGCCGGTTTGCGGCACGTATTTGTAGAGCAGGTCGTCCTTGATCAGGTCGGCCATGATGCTCTGGTGGACGATGGCGACGTCGATGTCCCACTTGTCTTTGCCGGCTTCTTTCTGGGCCTTGAGCTTGGTGTAGATGTTGCGGCTGCCGGCGTCGCCCGTGCCTGTGCCGAACACGGTGGCGCTGACGTTAAGGTTGGGGTTCTTCTGCTTGTAGGCAGGCAGGACGGCTTCTTTTTGGAGTTCAACCATGTTGGTGTCGCCCGCGGTGGAAATATTCAGGCTGACTGCCTGCTTGCCGTCCGCCGGACCGGTGGAGGACTTGCCGCCGCACCCGGCCACGACGGCCACCAGAAATATCGCTGCTACGACGATGGCCACGTGCACCCGGGGGGTTTTAGCAAACATCTGTTTCAAACTAACCGCCTCCAAAAAATTCTTACCCGGTACTCCCCAAATAACCTTGCTCGCTCCTTTTTCTCTCTGCCCCTCCTGTCCGTCAATCTACCGGAAATAAGTCGCCAACACCGCTTCGGTCTTCTCCTTGCCGGCCCGGAAAGCCGCCTCGGCATCCCAGCCCCAGTACTCGGGCCGGAAAAGCTCGACCGAAATCATGTTGTCAAAACCCTTCCGTTTCAAGGTGCCGAGGATATCGGCCAGCGGCGCCACGCCGTCGCCCGGCCACAGGCGGTGATGGTCCCGCAGCCAGCCGGGGGGCAGGTCTTCGCTGTCGTCGATGTGGAGGATGAACAGCTTGGCGGCGTCGGCCTGCCGCAGGTCGTCCAGCCGCGAATTCATTGCATGGAAATGGAAGCAGTCCAGCACCATGCCGACGTCGGCCCGGTTCAGGGAGGCGACGATTTCGTAGCACTGGCCGAAGGTGTTGACCGAGCAGTTGGGGTAGCCGACGAATTCGTAAGCCAGCCTCACCCCATATTTCACCGCTTCGTCGGCGAGGTCGCCGAGGGCCCGGTGGGATTCGCGCCTGATCTCGGCCAGCGTCTTGTCGCCAACATCGAAGGTCGGCACGACGACGATTTCCCGGCAGCCGATGCGCTGGCCGACCTTGCAGAGGAAGCCGAGGTCCTCCTTAATGGCGGCGTAGCCGGCTTTGTCGCGAAAGGTGATGAACTCAAGGGCGTTGAACGAGTAGGGTTTCAGCCGGCTGCCGGCGAAAAAGGCCGCCAGTTCGTCGACGGTATGGTCCCTGAAGAATTCTTTCAGCTTGTCGAGGCGGATCTCGATATAGTCGTAACCGTACTTTTCGGCCAGCACGAGATCCTTCACCAGGGTCGAGTTTTTCAGCGTTGTCGCCTGGTTGAAGCCAAGTTTTGCCACGTTCTTCACTCCCGTCTTCAGCGTGTCGGCCGCCGGTACACCCGGTGGATGAAGTCCTCGACATCGGCCCGCCGGCCGCGGAAGGGGCCGGGGGTGCCCATCTTGAGCGACACCAGGGCGGCGGCGTACAGCAGCGCGTCGGCGACCGGCGCCCGGCCCCGCTCGGTGATATAGGCGCTGAAACAGGTATCGCCGCGCCCGGTGCGGCCGGACAGGTTCTCAGGCAGCAGCGGCTCGGCGTAAAAGCTCGCGCCGTCGTACACGATAGCCTCGGTATTATGGGTGATCATGACTTCCTTCGCGCCCCAGCCATGGAGCAGCCTGGCCGCCTGGCGGCGGTCGGCCGTGCCTGTCATCACCTCGGCCTCGGCGGCGTCGGTCTTGAGAAAATCGATGTAGGGCAGGTAGGTCAGCTTCTCCGGCCAGTCGCGGAAAACCATCTCGCCCTCTTCGGCGTGGCGCAGGAAGCCCTGGACATCAACCGCCACTTTGCCCCTGGCCGCCAGGGCGGTTATCAGCTCGCCCGGAAAGTCGCCGGCAATTAGCCCGGCCAGGTGGTAGACGCCGGCGCTGACGTCCGGCAGCTCGGCCGGCGCGAACGGGTCGGCCACCGACAGGGCGGCGCACAGCCGGCGCTCGCGGTCGTCGGACAGGAACTCGTTGCGGATGGCGGTCGGCCGGGCGGTCAGCGTGTAGCGGATGTCCTCGCGCGGGATGTTGAACTCGGCGAGCAGGGCGCTGTCGCCGGCCGGCAGCTTGGTCAAAAGGCCCACCCGGTTGCCGCCGGCGGCGGCGGCGTACGAGGCGTACAGCACCGCTCCGCCCAGCAGCCGCTCCTCCTGGCTGCGGTAGATTATCCGGTCGTGCGACAGGTGGCCGATGATGAAGGTGTCATACACTGGCGTGGTCATGCTTGTCGCCCCCTCAGTCTTACGAATAGCGGCAGGCCGTTGTCGTCGCGGGGCAGTTCTACCGTCCCCTGGATAAACGGCCGGATATATTCGAAAAACTCGCCGCTGACGAAGTCGCCGGCGCTGTCGATGAAAGCCGGCGGCAACGGCCGCTCGGCGTTGGCCACCGTAGCCAGCGGCACGTAGCCGCTGCCGATTTCCCGGCCGTTTACCGTTATGGTCGACATCAGGCCGTTCAGCCCCTCGAGGGCCCCCTTGACCGCCTGGCGGCCGGCCAGTTCGGCGTAGGCCACATCGGCGGCGGCGGCGCAGTGCATGGCCGCCTGCTGGCTGATGTCCGGCACGATGACCCGCGTCTTGAGGCCGAGGTTTTCCTCGATGAGCGCTTTTAGGTAATCGCCCACCGCCCCCAGTTCGGGATGGCCGAAGCCGTCGGTGGCCACGCCGCCGGTCTTGACCATGACGTAGTCGCCCCGCTCGTCGACCAGGCCTTCGCCGCTGACGATGAAGGCGCCGCCGATCCGCTGGCGCCAATTGTTGACCTTGGCCAGAAAATCGGCCTTGCGGAAGGGCACCTCCGGGAAGCAGATGATGTGCGGCGCCTCGTTGTCGGCCCGCCGGGCCAAAGAGCAGGCCGCCGGCAGCCAGCCGGCGTTGCGGCCTACGGTGACGAGGATGGTAACCGGCTCGGAGGTGAACATGCTTTCATTGTGGAGGGCGGCCTCGCGGACGATGGTCGCCAGGTACTTGCCGGCGCTGCCGTAGCCTGGGCAGTAGTCGGTGCCGACCAGGTCGTTGTCCACCGTCTTGGGCACGCCCATCACCCGCAGTTTGTAACCGGCGGCGGCCGCCGCCTGGTGCACCTTGAGGGCGGTGTCCATCGAATCGTTGCCGCCGTTGTAGATGAAATAGCGGACATCGTAGCGCGCCAGTATGGCCAGCAGCCGGCGGATGTCGCCGTCGTCGGGGTCGGCCGAGTTCAGCTGCCGGCGGCAGCCTCCCAGGGCCGCCGCCGGGGTCCGCTTGAGGCCGAGGATATCTTCCGGATCCTGGGCGGCAAGATCAATGAAGTCGCCCTTCAGCACGCCCTCGATGCCGTGCCTGGCTCCCAGCAGGGCGGTGATCTCCGGCCGGCCGCCGGCCTCGGCGATGACGCCGTACAGGCTGCTGTTGATGACGCAGCTCGGCCCGCCGGCCTGAGCCACCAGAAGCGCCCCTCTCAGTGACATAGCTTCAGCCTCCGTTCAGTGGCCGCTGGCCAAGTGGCAGCCTTTTTCGGTTATCGCAAATTCCAGGTACCGCCTGGGCTGATCGTCGGTGTAGTGCACCTGCACGCCCAGGCGGGCGAGGAGGTCGCGCGTCGCCGGGTGGGGAAACTCCGGGCTGTCGTGGGCGGCGCTTATCACCACCCGGCCGGGTTTAAGCCGCCGGAGGAGGTCCTCGTCGACGCCGTCGGCGCCGCCGTGGTGGGCCAGCTTTAAAAGGTCGTACTTCCCGAAGGCCCGCGGGCCGAAGAGGGAAACCGGCAGGTCGGCCGGCAGCAGCAGCCGGCAGCCGCTAAGGTCGACGGCCAGCGCCAGGCTGATGGCGTTCATCGTTTTCATGCCAGCCGCCAGGCCGGCCTCGTCCGGCCGCTCGGCCAGCTGCCGCAGCAGGCGGTCGTAGCCGATCACCGCCGCCGCCTTCGCTTCCGGATACAGGCAAGTCAGCCGGCAGGCATAGCCGGCGTAAGCGTACTCGGCCCCGGCCGCCAGCCGCCGCTCGGGGATACCCCTGGCCCGCACGCGCTCGAGCAGCCGCCGGTAAATACCGAGAGCCCCGATCATCATCACAGCTTCGCGGCTCCAGCCGGGCCCGGCCGCGATTTCCAGGGCCAGCGCCGCCTCATACGGCGGGTAGCCGTACCAGAATTCGCCGACCGGCAGGCTGTCGACCACCGCCGCCAGGCCGCCGACATGGTCGGCGTGGAAGTGGCTGGCCACCAGGATGTCCAGCCGGCCCACCGCCCGTTCGCGCAGGAAGTCGCTTATGGCGTAGCGGTAAGGGTAACGGCCGCCCAGCGTCGGGTCGGCCAGGCCGCCGTCC
The DNA here is from genome assembly GCA_023415075.1 of Bacillota bacterium. Taxonomy (GTDB): domain Bacteria; phylum Bacillota; class Negativicutes; order Sporomusales; family UBA7701; genus JAEZLU01. The sequence goes on along the minus strand of JAEZLU010000242.1, from coordinate 2,431 downwards.
AGCAGCAGGTTGAAGGCGCCGTCGGCCTTTTCTATATAAATGGCTTCACCGTCGCCGGTGTTGAGGAAAAAGACGCGCCACAAAGGCTCAGGCAGGGTTATCGCCCCCCATCTGGGCCTCGGTCAGAATATGCAGCTTGCCGGCGTCCAGGCGGACGGCCACCGGTCCTTCGACTTCGCCGGCGACATCGGGGTTCTGGTCGTCGATGACGATTTCCCGCCCGCCGGCCTGCACCCAGTAGCGCATCTTGGCGCCCAGGAAGCTGCTCATCCTTATCATGCCGCCGAAGGCGTTGACCCCGGCCGCATCGCCGCCGCATATGGTCATGGCCTCCGGCCTGGCCAGGATGTGGACCTGCTGGCCGCGGCTCAGGCCGTAGCCCCGCTCGGGCAGGAGGAATTCGCCCTGGTCGCCCTGCAGGCGAACGGTCTCGCCGCCGGCGTCGATCACGGTAGCCGGCAGGAAATTGGCGGTGCCGACGAAGTCGGCCACAAAGCGGTTTCCCGGCCGGAAGTAGATCTCTTTGGGACTGCCGATCTGCTCGATGCGGCCGAGCCGCATGACGACGATAGTGTCGGACATCGACAGCGCCTCGTCCTGGTCGTGGGTGACGTAGATGGTGGTGATGCCGATCTTGCGCTGCAAAGCCCTTAGCTCGGCCCGCACGTCGACCCGCAGCTTGGCGTCGAGGTTGGACAGCGGTTCGTCCAGCAGGAGGATCTCCGGATCGGTAACCAGGGCCCGCGCCAGGGCGACCCGCTGCTGCTGGCCGCCGCTCATCTGGCGGGGATAGCGCCCGCCATAGCCGCTCAGGCCGAGCATGGCCATGGTCTTTTCGACTTTGGCGGCGATTTTGTCCTTGGCCTCGTTTTTTATTTTCAGGCCGTAGCCGATGTTTTCGGCCACCGTCATATGGGGAAAGAGGGCGTAGTCCTGGAAAACCAGCGGCGTATTGCGCCGGTAAGCCGGCAGTCCGTTTATGCGCCGGCCGCTGATGAAGATGTCGCCGTGGTCGGTTTCGTAGAAACCGGCGATAAGCCGCATAAGGGTAGTCTTGCCGCAGCCGCTCGGCCCCAGCAGGGTAGTGAAGCTGCCGCGCCTGATATCCAGGCTTACGTCGTCGATGGCGGCCACACTGCCGAAGCGCTTGCTAAGTGCTGCCATTTTGATAATGGTATCCGTGTCGGTCATGCCGCTCCCTCCTTTAAAGGTCCAGCGATTTGCCGCGTCGCCCCAGCAGATAGTCGCCACTGTACAGCACGGCAAAGGCTATCGATATCAGCACGACCGTGAAGGCCGCCGCTCCGCTCCAGTTGCCGTCGGTAACCAGCCCGAGGATGGATATCGTCCCGACCACCGTCGTCGGCGTCACCAGGAAGACGACGACGCTCAGGCAGGTGACCGCCCGCAGGAAGGCCACCACGAAGCCGGCGGTGAACGGCAGGATCAGGAGCGGCAGGATAATATCGCGGAAGGTGCGGAAGGTGCTTGCCCCCAGGTTGGCGCCGGCCTCCTCGATCGAGTTGGAGATCTGCTGCAGCCCGGCCACCGCCGCCGCGTAACCGGTGGGGATGTTCCAGAACATCAGGGCCAGGATGATTATCCAGCCGCTGCCGGTCAGCTGCAGGGGCTGCTGGTTGAAGGCCATCAGGTAGCCGATGCCCAAAAAGAGGCCGGGCACCGCCCCCGGCAGGATGGCCAGGAAGTCGAGCACTTTATTGAACCCCAGTTGTTTTTTCTGGACGATATAGGCGAGCACCATCGAGAATACGGCCGTTAAGAGCGACGACACGAACGCGAACCTGACGCTGTTGATAATCTCGGCCTTGCGGTTCCAAACATAGTCAAGGTGCACCAGCGAAAAGCTCCAGTCGTAGCCCCACACCTTGGAGAAGGCGCCGACCACGAGCACGCCGTACACCAGGAAAATTAATAGCGACACGGCGGCGCAAAAGCCGACCAGCAACCGCTGGGCCAGCCGCGGCAGTTCCATATGGCGCAGCGGGCTTTCCTTGCCGGTGATGGTCACGTACGAGCGCTTGCCCAGCCAGTAGTGCTGAAGAATAAAGAATACCAGCGCCGGCAGCAGCAGGGCCGTGGCCAGTACAGCCGCCGTGTTCAGGTTGTACCAGCCGATGATTTGCATATAGGCTTCGGTCGGCAGCAGGAAGAAGTTACCACCGACCAGCAGCGGATTGCCGAAGTCGGCCAGCACCATGATCGCCACCACCAGCGACGCCCCGCAGAGGCCGGGGGTGGCCAGCGGCAGGACAATGTCGCGGAAAACCTGCCAGTGGCGGGCACCGAGGTTGTAGCCGGCGTACTCAAGGTTGGCCGAAATCTCCTGCAGCACGCCTTTTATAATGACATACGCATAAGGGAAATAAGTTATCGTCTGGACCAGCCATACGCCGTGCCAGCCGTACATGTC
>JAEZLU010000166.1 GCA_023415075.1 Bacillota bacterium | reverse complement strand
GGTCGGGCTTAACTTACGGGGTGACATTCATCTGCATGGCGGTATTTTCGCCGATATGGGGCCAGGCGGCCGACAAGTACGGGCGCAAGGCGATGCTGCTCAGGGCCAGTCTCGGCATGGCAGTCGTTATCGGCTGCATGGGCTTTGTCCAGAATGTGTACCAACTGGCCGGCCTGCGGCTGCTGCAGGGGGTGATCGCCGGTTATAACTCGGGGGCGATAACCCTGGTGGCCACTCAGACGCCGACCGAGCGGTCGGGCTGGGCCCTCGGCACGCTGTCGACCGGGGCGGTGGCCGGCATGCTGCTGGGGCCGCTGTTCGGCGGCTATATGGCCGAGGTTGCCGGCATCCGCAGCGTGTTTTTCTCTATCAGCGGTTTACTGCTGGTCACCTTTACGCTGTCGCTGCTGTTCGTGCGCGAGGATTTCCGGCCGTCGGCCGAGGGAGCGCCGAACTGGGGCGATATTTGGGGCCTGATTGCCAGGCCGAAGGTCATGGTGGCTATGTTCGTGACGACTTTCGTCCTCCAACTGGCTCTGATGTCCATCCAGCCGATCATCACGGTGTATATCAGCCAGCTGGCTGAGCGGACCACCAGGATCGCTCTGGTTTCCGGCCTGGTGTTTTCAGCCACCGGCTTTGCCAGCATCCTGGCGGCGCCCCGCCTGGGCCGCCTGGCCGACCGCGTCGGTCCGGCCAAGGTGATGCTGGCCGCGCTCACGGTGGCCGGCCTGCTTTTCATACCGCAGGCCCTGGTCGACAGCCCCTGGGAGCTCATGGGACTGCGGTTTTTACTGGGGCTGGCGACGGCCGGCCTGCTGCCGTCGATCAATACGCTGATCAAGAGGCTGACGCCGGACGAGATCGCCGGCCGGGTGTTCGGCTACAATCAGGCCGCCCAGTTTCTCGGGTCGTTTGTCGGCGCGCTGATGGGCGGTTCGGTGGCGGCGGCCTTCGGCATCCACTACGTGTTTTATCTGACGGCCGCGCTGCTGCTGGCTAACGCCGTGTGGGTGTACAGGACGGTTTACCGGGTGTGAAAAAGATTTTCTGAACGACATTCTCATGGCAGGTTATTTGGCCTGGGAATGGCAAATTCTATAGTAAAATGAAATTAGTCCCAGGCGAAGTTTATGGACAGCCTGGCGATATGGAGGTATGGCAATGTCTGTACACGAACTGGCAGGCAAGAAAGCGCCCGCGTCCATCCTGGTAAATGTGCCGCGCCTGGTGAGCGCTTATTACGCGATTGCTCCCGACGCCGGCGAGCCGGGGCAGAGAGTGTCGTTCGGGACGTCCGGCCACCGCGGCGTTTCCCTGCAGGCGACCTTCAACGCGGCCCATATTCTGGCGATAACCCAGGCGATCTGCCACTACCGGCGGCAGCAGGGGATAACCGGCCCGCTGTATATCGGTTTCGATACCCATGCGTTGTCCGAGCCGGCCCTGGTGTCGGCCCTCGAGGTGCTGGCCGCCAACGACGTGGCCGTACTGACGGCCAAGGATATGAATTATACGCCAACGCCGGCCATATCCCACGCTATTCTGAGCTATAACCGCGGCCGCAAAAGCGGCCTGGCCGACGGCATCGTCATCACGCCGTCGCATAATCCGCCGGACAGCGGTGGCATTAAGTACAACCCGCCGAGTGGCGGCCCGGCCGACACTAACGTTACCCGGGCGATCGCCGATATGGCCAACGACCTCCTGGCGGCCGGCAACCGCGGAATCAACCGGCTGCCCTACGCTAAGGCCATGCGTTCGGGGAACGTCAAGGAGCACGATTTTATCGCCGCCTATGTGGCCGACCTGGCGAGTGTCATCGATATGGAGGCCATCCGCGGGGCCGGCCTGAAGCTAGGCGCCGACGCCCTCGGCGGGGCCGGCCTCGGCTACTGGCCGGCGATCGCCGACGCCTACGGGCTGGATATTGAGGTGCTGAACGGCCGGGCCGAGCCGACATTCGCTTTCATGAATGTGGACAGCGACGGCAAGATCCGCATGGATTGCTCTTCGCCCTATGCCATGGCCGGCCTTATCGATCTCAAGGGCAAATACGACCTGGCTTTCGGCAACGATCCCGATTTCGACCGTCACGGCATCGTTACCGCCAGCGCCGGCCTTCTGAACCCCAATCATTATCTGGCGGTGGCCATCGCCTATCTGTTCGGCGACCGCCGGGGCTGGCGGGCAGACGCGACCGTCGGCAAGACGCTGGTCAGTTCGTCGCTGATCGACCGGGTGGCCGCCAGCCTGGGCCGGCGGCTGGCCGAGGTGCCGGTGGGCTTCAAGTGGTTCGTCGACGGCCTGCTGGACGGGTCGTTCGGCTTCGGCGGCGAGGAGAGCGCCGGTGCGTCCTTTCTCCGGCGCGACGGCACGGTCTGGACGACCGATAAGGACGGCATCATTCTCTGTTTGCTGGCGGCCGAGATTACCGCCAAGACCGGCCGCGATCCGGGCGAACATTACCGCGAGCTGACGATGAGGTTCGGCGCCCCGGTTTACGAGCGGATCGACGCCGCCGCCGACCCGCGTCAGAAGGCGGTGCTGGGCCGCCTGACCCCCGATCAGGTGCAGGCCGATACCCTGGCCGGCGAGCCGATCACCGCCAAGCTGACCAAGGCACCCTATGGCGGCGCCGACATCGGCGGCCTGAAGGTGTGCGCCGCCAGCGGCTGGTTCGCCGCCCGCCCGTCCGGCACCGAGGATGTTTATAAAATATACGCCGAGAGTTTCAAGGGGCCTGACCACCTGAAAGAAATCCAGACCGAAGCCCGGGCGATGGTGGCTGCCGCCCTGGACGCCGCCGGCGTGTAGGCGGCGAGCTCTCCCTGTTGTAACATTTGGGACTTTAGTCCTAAAAAGTGCTTGACTGCTGCCAGAAAGTAGCATAAAATGTCAACGTGAGGAAATTGAAGTTCATATTTGGCAAACCTGTCGAAAGGCAGGGACGCAAAGCCATGGGTCTAAAAGGCGCACAGCGCCAATGATTGCCAGGTTGCAGCTTTGAGGAAAGCTTGATCAGCACCAGCCCATGCCGGTTGGTGCTGTTTTGTTTGTTCAGATTACTTATTGAGATTGTGGCGTGAGGGGTCCCGATGCTGGTTACCGTCTATGTGCTCGTTGTCGTCCTGTACACCGCCGATGCGGCAATTACCTTCAGTGAGGCGAATGTTGGCGCCGCCGCTGCCGGCCGTCAGTTGGCTTTGCATGCAACAATACTCGTTTTTCTGCTGGCGGCCGGCGCCGGCATCTTGCAGCAGCGGCGGCGACTGGCCCAGATGACCAACCGCAGCCGGGTGCTCGATTCTTTGATCAGGCACAGCCCGGCGGTCATATCCGTGGTGGCTCCCGATTACTCCCTGGAGTATATCAGCGATCAGCTTCTGAAGTTAACTGGCTTCACGCAGGCCGAGATAGCCGGCAAAAAGTGCTATGAGGTTCTGGCCAACGGCAAAGCCTGCGCCGGCTGCCCGATCGAACGCACCTTCCGGACCGGCGAGGTCCACTCGCACCGCCGGCGGGCGCCGATGCCGACCGATAAGGAAGTATACATCGCCCAGACGGCTGTACCGGTATTCAAGAATGACGGCTCGATCGACCGGGTGCTTGAGATCGGTGTGCCGATAACCAACGAGGTTCTGCTGGAGAAGGAGAACGAAGCCCTTTATATCCAGACAGCCGAGGCCCTTAGCAAGCTCATCGAGGAACGGGACACCTACATCAAGGAACACAGCATCGGCGTGCGGGAATGGGCGGTAAAAATCGGCCGCCGGCTGAAGCTAACGGCCGACGAGATCCAGGCGCTACGGGTGGCCGCCACTTTGCACGACATCGGCAAAATCGGCATTCCCGAAGCCATCCTCAATAAGCCGAGCCGCCTCACCCACGAGGAATACGCGGTCATCCAGGGGCATTCCCGCATCGGCTACAACGCCCTCAAGGACATTACCCGCTTCAAGGATGTGGCCGAGTATGTGCTTTACCATCACGAAAAGTATGACGGCACCGGTTATCCGGCCGGCCTGTGCGGCGAAGAAATACCGCTTTTGTCGCGGATTCTGGCGGTAGCCGACGTGTACGAGGCCATCACTTCCAACCGGGTCTACCGCCAGGCGATGAGCCCCGAGCAGGCCAGAGAAACCATCATCGCCGGCCGCGGCAGCCAGTTCGATCCGCGGGTGGTCGATGCCTTCCTGCGGGCCCTCGGCGACGGCGAGGGTACTCGCAAAATGGCCTGAACCGGCCGCCAAGACCCTGCCAAATAGGCAATAATGACCGCCGGAGGCCAAGCGCCGCCGGCGCTTTTTATTTTGTTGTTGTGAATTTTTTGATAACGGTTGACGCTGCCATTGTTATTATATATAATTATAGTGATCATATATAATGATCGCGGTTATATATCATTCGGGAGTGGGCAATGGGCGAATTAGGTCGAGGTGACGGAGCGGTGAAACCTTTAAAAGAGGCAATCAAGCAGGTTATCCGCAACAAGATTATTGACAATAATCTCAAGCCGGGGCAGCGCATCGTCGAGACCGAAATCGCCCGCGAACTGCAGGTCAGCCAGATACCTGTGCGCGAGGCGCTGTGCGGTCTGGAGGAAGAGGGACTGATCAAGTCGGTCAAGTATACCGGCTCGTTTGTTACTGAGGTAAATAACTGGGAAATGTATCATATGCATCTTCTACGGTCGTTCATCGAAACGTCGGCGATCGAAATCACGCTTTTGAAGCTTACGAAGAAGGATTTCGGCGCGCTCCACGATATCGTCGACACTATGGCTGTCAGCCAGAAGAATCTGGCCGATTATTCGGCGATGGCGGCCCTTGATATCGAGTTTCACCGGACGATTGTCGGCTGGAGCAACGTCGAGACCTATAACCGTATATGGACCATGCTTAACGGCCATGTCCGCCGGTTTATCAATATCGTTCACCCGCAGATCGAGAATAAACAGGCCCAGGTGTACGAGGACCACCGTCTGCTTTTGGCTGTCCTCGAGGAGCGCGACGTGGAAAAGGCGAAAAAGGCGATAAGGTCCCATATCATGGATGTGTTTGACAGGGGTGCTGTCAGCGTGTTGTGAGCCAACACGCCGGCGGCCTCCTTATGTTTGTTTCACGGGCCCCTAAGAGTTGCCCGATTTATTTAAGCAGAAGGCGAGGAGAAACGGATTATGATGAAGGCAGTGGTCAAGTACGACAATGTGGCCGGGGCCACCGAGGTGCGCGAGGTGCCGATTCCTCAGATCGGGCCGGACGATGTGCTTGTCAAGGTCGCCTATATAGGCGTCTGCGGCAGCGATCCCCATATGCACCACAACCGGGTGTCTTATAAGGTGAATGTGCCGCTCATTCTCGGCCACGAATTTTCGGGGACGATCGAGAAAGTCGGCGCCAATGTGAAGGGCTACGCCGTGGGTGAGGCGGTCACCTGCGAAACCCACTACGATTATTGCGGCAAGTGTGTGCTGTGCCGCACCAACCGCTATCATGTCTGCCGCGAGCGCAAGGGCTTCGGTTTCCAGGCCGACGGTGCCTTCGCTAAATATGTCAAGGTTCCGGCCCGTATTCTCCATAAACTGCCGGCCGGCGTCGGTCTGCGGGAGGCGTCGTTGACTGAGCCGGTGTGCGTTGCCTACAGCGCCCTGGCGAAAAGCTCGAAGATCATGCCAGGCGATCTTGTTGTCATTATCGGCCCAGGCCCCATCGGCATCCTCTGCGCCAAGATGGCCAGCGTCCTCGGGGCGGCCGATATCGTGGTCATCGGCACCGACGGCGATGAGGAACGACTGGAAATTGCCAAGGAGTACGGGGCTACGCTGACGATCAACAGTTCCCGCCAGGATCCGGTGCCGATCATCATGGGTATGCGCGACGGCTATGGTGCCGACACAGTGGTGGACGCCGCCGGCTTTTCGCCGACTCTCAAGCTGTCGATGGACGTTGTCCGTCCGTGCGGCCAGATTACCAAGATCGGCTGGGGCCCGGCCCCGGTGGGCTTCTCGCTTGACCCGCTTATCGCCAAGGCGGTCACGCTGCAGGGTACCTTCAGCCATAACTGGGATGTCTGGGAGAAGGTCCTGGTGCTGATGAGCAAGAAGATAGTAGACGTCAACCGGATAATCACCCATGAACTGCCGCTCGACAAGTGGGCGGAGAGCTTTGAGCTAATGGAGTCCAAGCGCGGCCTGAAAATCGTGCTGACACCGATCGACTGACAGGTAAAGGGGATGAACTAAGTGGCATCGCAGGATTTGATTAATTTTCTCGAGGAAAAGGCCCTCAGGCTCAGAGAGCATGTCGTCAACGACCTGTGCGGCTCGGGCAAGGTGGGCCATCTGGGCGGCTCATGTTCGAGCGCCGAGATCGTGGCCACCCTCTATTTCCACAAGATGAAGCACGACCCGAAGAATCCGAAAATGGCCGACCGGGACCGCTTCCTCTTGAGCAAGGGCCATGCGGCCCTCATCCAGTACGCCGCCCTGGCGGAAGCCGGCTATTTCCCCAAAGAGGAGATGAAGAAGGTCAAATCCCTTGGGGCTATGCTCCAGGGACACCCGGATATGACGCGGACGCCCGGGATTGAGGCCAACACTGGGTCGCTCGGCCAGGGGCTGTCGATCGGCGGCGGCATGGCCATGGGCCTCAGGCTCGATGGCCTGAAAAGCAAGGTGTATGTGCTGGTCGGCGACGGCGAGCTGGCCGAAGGCCAGATCTGGGAGGCGGCGATGTCGGCGGCTTATTACAAGGTAGACAACCTTGTGGCCGTTCTCGACCGCAATAGCCTCCAGGCGACCGGGCCAATCTGCGAGCGCTTCGATACCAACCCGATCGCCCCCAAATGGGCGGCCTTCGGCTGGGAGGTCATCGAGGTCGACGGTCATGATGTCGCCGCTCTTATGGCTGCTTTCGACAAGGCCGATCAGGTCAAGGGCCGGCCTACGGTTATCATAGCGCAAACCATTAAAGGCAAGTGCATTTCTTTCGCCGAGAACAACGCTGCTTTCCATAACGGGGCGATGACGCCCGAGCAGTGGGAGATCGCCAAAAATGACTTGCAGAAGCTCAGGAGGTAGCCGAAGATGACGACGAAAAGCCAACGTCAAGCTTACGGGGAGGCTCTGGTAGAGCTGGGCAAGGAAAATAAGAATGTCGTGGTGCTGGAGGCCGACCTCGGCAAGTCCACGATGTCGATTCTTTTTCAGAATGCCTACCCCGAGCGTTATTTCGAAATGGGCATCGCCGAGGCCAATATGGCCTCGACTGCGGCCGGCCTGTCACTGACCGGCAAGGTGCCGTTCATCAATTCGTTCGCCGTGTTTTCGACCGGCCGCTGCTACGATCAGCTGCGGCAGACGATTTCGATCGCCGGCCTGAACGTCAATATCTGCGGTTCGAGCGCCGGCCTGTCCGATTTCGGCGACGGCTCGACCCACCAGTCGGTGGAGGATATGGCCATCATGCGGGCCATTCCCAATATGACCGTGCTGGTGCCGGTGGACGCCATCGAGACCCGCAAGATGGTGCGGGCGATGGCCAAGCATGCCGGTCCGTGCTACATACGGATCAACCGCAACGAGCTGCCTTTCTACACAAGCGAGGAGGGCGAGTATGTCATCGGCAAGCTTTACCCGGTCCGCGAGGG
>JAEZLU010000027.1 GCA_023415075.1 Bacillota bacterium | reverse complement strand
CTCAGGCTGATAGCCGCTATCGGACCGGACGACACCGACCGCCAGCTGGTGCGGGGCATCCAATACAAAGGTAAGCACACCATGGCGGTCTTCGATATTATCTGGCCGCGGCGAGGGGCCGGGGTGGTCGAGTACAGTATTCCCGAGCTGATGGAGCAGTTGGGGCTGGCCCATACGCGGTACTCGTACGGCCAACTGAAACTGCGGGTTTTGGAACCGTCGCTGCAGGAGATTTACGACTGGGACGACGAGATATTCGTCCGCTTTGGGCCGACTTTTTCCGGCCGTAGGGTCGAAGGGGTCTGGTTTGAGGTGACGACCGGCCAGGCGGCCAGGGCGCTACGCGAAAAGGAGCCGGTTTTCAGGTTCGCGCCGCCGGAGGAGAAACCCGTCTGAGCTGCGGGGAACGGGCCGAGAGGATAATATCACACAGGAAAAAGGAGTGGGCAAACATGCGCAGTTTCCGCGAATATGTCGATGAGGCCAGGCAGCCGGTTGTCAGGGATTCGGTCGAACTACTGCAGGTTAATCTGGGGTACAAGTGCAACCTGCGCTGCAACCACTGCCACCTGGAGGCGGGGCCCGACCGCCGGGAAACGATGAGCCGGGAGGTCGTGGATGCCTGCCTGCGTTTTGCCCGGGAGGCCGGGGCCATCGATGTCGATATCACCGGCGGGGCGCCGGAGGCCAACGAACATCTGGTTTATTTCATCAGCCAGCTCCGCCGGGCAAAATCGGTCAAGAGCATCATGCTGCGCTCCAACCTGGCGATTTTGACGGAGGCGGGGAAAGAGCACCTGCCCGCCTTTTTTGCCGCGAACGCGGTGGATATCGTTTCGTCGATGCCTTGCTATCTGGAAAGCAATGTATCGGCCCAGCGGGGCGAGGGGGTATACGGGAGAAACATCAAGATGCTGCAGCAGCTCAATGCTCTGGGGTACGGCAGCCAGCGCACGGGGCTGAAGCTGCATCTGGTATACAATCCGGGCGGCGCGTTTTTGCCCGGGCCGCAAGCCGAGCTCGAGGCCGCCTATAAAGAAAATCTGGGCAATGCTTTCGGTATCGAGTTCGACAGCCTTTTCACCATCACCAATATGCCGATCGGCCGTTTCCGGGCCGACCTGGCGCGGCAGGGGCTTTTGGCCGAATACCAGGAACTCCTGGCCGGTAGTTTCAATCGTCAGAATCTGGCGAGGGTCATGTGCCGCAGCCAGATAAGCGTGGATTGGCAGGGCCGGCTGTTCGACTGCGATTTCAACCAGGCGCTGGGGGTACCGGCGGCGGTCGCGGGGTCGATTCATACGGTCGGCGTCAAGGATTTGCTCGCTGCGCCCATCCGGGTAGGGGATCACTGTTTTGCCTGCACGGCCGGCAGCGGCAGCAGCTGCCAGGGGAGCTTCAGCAAATGCGGCTGAGCTATCGGCAAGCACCGCCCCAAAAAGCAAAATACGGAGGTAGCGGCGATGAAAAAATCTTTGGGGCCGCTGACGCTGGCGATGCCTTTGCCGGTGTGGGTCATCGGCAGCTATGACCGGGACGGCTCGCCCTGCCTGATGACCGCCGCCTGGTGCGGCATATGCTGCTCGGAGCCGCCCTGCGTGGCCGTGGCGTTGCGGCAAGCGCGCCTGTCGCACGCGAATATCGTGGCTCGGCGCGCTTTTACGGTCAATGTCCCCCCGGCGCGGTTAGCGGCCGAGGTGGATTATATCGGACTGGTATCAGGCCGGGAGGTCGATAAATTCGCCATGGCCGGGCTGACGCCGGCTGCCGGCGAGCTGGTGGACGCCCCCTGGATCGAGGAATTCCCCCTTGTGCTGGAGTGCGCCGTCGCCACGGTGATGGAAATCGGCAGCCACACCCTGTTCATCGGCGAAATAGTCGACGCGAAGGCCGAGGAGGGCGTCCTCGGCGCGGATGGGCTGCCGGATATGGAAAAAGTGAACGCGCTCGTCTGCAGCCCGGCGGACAAGAATTATTACGAGGTCGGCCGGTGTCTGGGGCGGACATATTCGCTTGGGCGAACAATCGGCGAGAAGCAATAATCACATATTTTCCGGACGGGCCGACCTGGCCGGTGGTGTCCGGCCAAGGGCTGACGAATCCCGCTCAGCCCTTTTTTTATGCCTGCAGACGGGTGTTGTGTTTTTTTGAGAAAATGCGTGTCAAAATGCGAAGATAACTGGTTCATTCTGCGACAACCCTCGGAGGTTGCCGGTGGGGGGCCTTGTTTGAACGGCGGGCGACAATGGCATGGATATTGCAATGTCAATTCGCAGCACATAAGTCTAGCGGGGAGATGTTGCCTATGCAAATGATCAGGGTCGAAGATGCCGTCGGCAGCGTACTTTGCCATGATATCACCAGGATTATCCCCGGCAAGGCCAAAGGGCCGGCGTTCAAAAAAGGCCATATTGTCGGCGAGCAGGATATTGCGGAGCTTTTGAAGCTGGGCAAGGAACATTTATATGTCTGGGAATTGAGCAGCGGGTTGGTTCATGAAGACGACGCCGCGCTGAGAATAGCCCGCGTCCTGCAAGGGGAGGGGATGGCCCTCACCGAGCCGTCCGAAGGAAAAGTCAAGCTTGTCGCCCGGACAGACGGGTTGTGCGTCATCAATGAAGAGCGTCTGCTGCAAATAAACATGGTGGAGGAAATAGTCGTCGCCACCGTGAGTAACGCCCGCCCGGTGAAAAAAGGCGATACCCTGGCCGGCGTGCGGGTGGTGCCGCTGGTTATCGCGGAGGAAAAGCTGGCGCTTGTTGAAAGAATCGCCCGCGGCAGCGGCGTCATGGCGGTAAGACCGTTCATCCCCTACCGGGTGGGCGTGATAACAACCGGCAGCGAGGTGTACCACGGCCGGATAAAAGACGAGTTCGGCCCGGTTGTCCGGAAGAAGGTCGAAGCCTTCGGCTGCCAGGTCATCAATCATATCATCGTACCCGATGACCGGGGCCGGATCGCCGGCGCCATAAGAGAACTTCTGGCCGGCGGCGCCGAGGTCATCCTCACAACCGGCGGCATGTCGGTCGACCCCGACGATGTCACGCCGAGCGCCATCAAAGAGGCGGGGGCTACCATCGTGGCGTATGGCGCCCCGGTACTGCCGGGAGCCATGCTGATGGTGGCCTATATCGGCGAGGTGCCGGTCTTGGGCCTGCCGGGCTGCGTAATGTATCACAAGACGACGGTATTCGAGCTGGTACTGCCGTGGGTGCTTACCGGCCAGAAGGTTACCCGGCCGATGATCGCCAAGCTGGGACTGGGCGGTTTATGCCTGGAGTGCGATGTTTGCCACTACCCGAAGTGCTCTTTCGGTACTGGCGCATAAAGGGGAGGAAGCGGGATGAAAAGGAACATCGCCCTGGAAGAGGCGCAAGAGCTGTTATTGTCGATGGCCCGCCCGGTGGGTGAGTGCAGCCTGCCGTTGTACGAGGCCGTGGGCAGGGTGATTAGCCGGGATATACAGGCGCCCATCCAGTTGCCACCCTTCAATAAATCGCCGCTTGACGGCTACGCCGTCCGCGGCCAGGACACGCAGAGCGCATCGGCGACATCGCCGGTCTGCCTGGAAGTAACCGAAGAGGTTGCCGCCGGCCATTCCGCGGAGAGAAAGGTGACGGCGGGAACCACCATCAAGGTGATGACCGGCACGCCCATCCCCAAAGGGGCCGATGCGGTGCTAAAATACGAGGATGTTACAAGGAACGGCAACATCTGCAGGCTGTATGGCCCGGTGGCGGCAGGCAGCAACGTCATTCTGGCCGGCGAAGATGTAAAAAAAGGCGAATACATCACCGGTCGCGGCGCGCTGGTATCGCCGGCCATGGTTGGGCTGATCGCCGCCCTGGGCTACGCCGAAGTGGCGGTATACAACAAGGTTAAGATCGCCGTTATCAGCACCGGCGATGAGCTGGTCGACCAGTCCCAGAAGCTGCAGCCCGGCAAGATCTACAACAGCAATCTGCCCAGCCTGGTGGCGGCCTGCATGCGGATGGGCACGCAGATAACCGCCCTCGGCAATGTGCCCGACCAATTGGGCGCCATCGAGGATATCATCTCCCTGGGTTTGGCGGATGCCGATGTCGTTATTACGACCGGCGGCGTTTCGGTGGGCGATTACGATATGGTCCCGGACGCGCTCAGCCGGATGGGGGTCAATGTCATTTACCGGGGGGTCGATATAAAACCGGGGTCGCCAGTTGTCGCCGCCGAGCACAACAATAAGTTCATCATCTGTCTGTCCGGCAATCCGGCGGCGGCGCTTATCACTTTCGAATTGATTGCTGTGCCGCTCATCAAAAAGAAGATGGGGCTGATGAATTACCTGCCTGCCAGGGTTGGCGCGGTATTGGCCGATGATTTCGGCAAGCCGAGCCCGCAGCGCCGTTTTCTGCGCGGCCGGTTGCATATGGCAGCGGGCCGGAATGTCGTCGAGTTGACCGGCGAGCAGAGCAACGGCATCTTGAAGTCGCTGATCAACTGCAATGCCTACATCGACGTGCCGGCCGGCAGCGGCCGGATGACAGCCGGACAGGATGTTTCCGTGCTCGTCGTGGGCGATGTTTTCGGCCAACAGGCCTTCGGCTTCGCCTGAAACGGCGAGACTGAAGGGCTAAGCGGTCATTCGGGGGGAGCTATATGGCGGTGAGCGGCGTAGTTCTGGCCGGCGGCTACAGTTCGCGGATGGGCCGGGACAAGATGCTGTTGAAGATTGAAAACGAGCCGCTGCTCGCACGGACGGTGAAAGAGCTCCGCAGCGTCGCCGATGAGATAATCGTCGCCAGCAACCATACCTCGAGGTACAACCTCGACGGTGTCCGCGAGGTCGCCGATATTTTTCCGGAGATGGGGCCGATGGGCGGCCTGCACGCCGGCCTGCTGGCGGCTAAATACGACGCCGCGTTCGTGACGGCCGGCGACATGCCTTATTTCACCGGCAGGCTGGCGGAATATCTCGTCAGCCGCCAAGCCGGCCATGATGTGGTTGTCCCCAGGATAGGCGGGCAGTGGGAGCCGCTGTGCGCCGTCTACTCCCGCGCCTGCATCGGCCCGATCGAGTATTGCCTGCGGGCCGGGATCAGGAAGGTTTTCCGCTTCTATCCGCTGGTCAGGGTGCTGGCGGTGGACGAAAATGAACTGGCCGCGGCGGGTTTGCCGGCAGATATTTTCTTTAACCTCAACACCCCCGCCGATCTCCTCAGCCTGAGCGTACGCAAAGACCGGCCGGCTAAAGGCGGTTGGCCGGCGCCAAACCCTGGCTGCCGCCAGGAACATTCATCAACAACATGCGGGAGGTAGTGTCTGTCATGAAAAATACGGTAATTGTTTTCACCAAGGTTCCGAAAGCAGGCGAAACCAAGACGCGGCTCACTACGAAGAGGGACGGCATACTGGCGCCGGAAGAGGCCAAGGACCTTTATGAAGGTTGCGTGCTCGACGTGCTCAACGCCTGCATAATCGCCGACAGCGGCGATGTCCGCGTCTGCTACAACCGGGACGGCGACCGGCAATATCTCGAGCAGCTCTTGGCCCGCGTCTGCGACCGCCGCAAGATCGTCGAGGTCTTCCACGATGAAGGCGGCTCCTTCGATGAATGCATGCAGTACGCCGTCGATTACATATTCGCCGACGGCACCGGCCGACGGCTGGCCGACAGCTTGATGATCATCGGCGGCGATCTGCCCACCCTGCAGCCGGCGATCGTCCGGAGCGCGCTGGCGAAAATGGCCAAGCTGGCGGCAACCGGCGCAGCCAAGGCGGCAGCCAAGGCGAAGGACGAGGGTATCGGCGCCGCCCTTGTTGAGGGCGCCTGCCAGGAGGGCGGCTTTTCGATCATCGGTTATACCTACAGCACGCCGTTCGAATTCGACAAGGTATTTTACAACAAGGACGGCATCACGGCCCTCGATATGGCGCTGGCCAAGGCCCGCGAACGGGAAATACCTTTTGCCTATGTGGAGGCGGTACCCGATGTCGACATCCCGGTCGACCTGGCCGGGATGATTC
This sequence comes from Bacillota bacterium, assembly GCA_023415075.1. Lineage (GTDB taxonomy): Bacteria > Bacillota > Negativicutes > Sporomusales > UBA7701 > JAEZLU01. The sequence continues at coordinate 4,530 of JAEZLU010000027.1, read as the reverse complement.
CGGTTGTCAAGAGTATTGAGCTGGCGTCCCGGTATGACAAGGACATAATGCTGCCGGTCAACACCCTGAAGGTGCTGGAACAAATCGGCCTTGAGGCGACGGCGCCCCCGTCGCCCCAGCGTTGAGGCTTATGGATCAGGGAAAGGGGCCAGGCGGTAAGCTGGCAGCCAGGAAAGGCGTCGCGGTCGACCAATGCCTGGAATGCGGCGAGTGCAGCCGCAGCTGTGGTCTGCTCGCCGAGGTAGGCATGTCGCCCAAGCGGCTGGCCGAAGGCGGGGTAACGGCGTCGACGGCCTTCAGCTGCACATTGTGCGGCGGCTGCGAGGCAGCCTGCCCCGCCGGCGTCAGCCCTAGGGAGCTGTTCGCCGCCGGCCGGCGCTCGGCCGTGGCAGCCGGCGAGTTGGATATCGAGGCCTACCGCTACCTGTTGCCGGACCGCCCGAACAGTCTGATGAGTGTTTTCCGCGAGTACAGCGGCATAGATTACCGCGACATCGAAGCCAGCGGCAGCGCCGCCTGCTGTTTTTTCCCCGGCTGCACCCTGCTGACCTACGCGCCGCAGCTGACCCGGCGGGTATTCAACCGGCTGAAGGACGACTGCGGCTGCAGCGGGCTGCTGACCGACTGCTGCGGCAAGCCTCTGTCCCAGATGGGACTGACGGCGAGGGCGGACCGGGTTGTCGGCAGGCTGCTGGAGCGCATCAGGGCGCACAATGTCCGGGAACTTATCGTGGCCTGCCCGGGCTGTTACTATGAGCTGCGGTCGCCACTTGCGGCAGCCGGGGTCCGCCTGAGGACGGTCTACGAGGCGCTCGTCCTGCCGGCGGCTCAGCAGAGCGGCAAGGTCTGCGCCGTCCACGATTCTTGTCCCGACCGCTTCGAGGGGATTTTCGGCCGCCAGGTGCGCCAACTGCTGGCGGCAGGCGGATTTTCCTTGGCGGAGCTAAACCATAGCGGCCTGAACACTATGTGCTGCGGCAGCGGGGGCATGATTTCCCATTTTCGCCCCGACCTCACCCAGGCTTTGGTGGAGGCGCGGCTTGCCGAGGCACGGGCGGCGGGAGCCGATAGCCTCGTGAGTTACTGCATGAGCTGTGTGCTGAAGTTCGTCGCCAAGGCGGGCGAACTGCCGACGGGTCACGTTCTCGGCCTGCTGCTGGGGCAGCCGGACGACCTGGCCGACGCCAAGGGAAAGGTGGCCAGGATGCTGGAGGGGCCGGAAGGGGCGGAAATATGGGCGAAAATTATGGCAGATTGACATAACGAGAGGAGTTTACAATGGTGCAGAAGCAGGAGCTTGCCAAAACCCTTCGGAGCGCGCTGTCGCTCAGGTGGTCCCCGGTAGCCGTGCGGCTGATGCGTCCCGGGGAAGAAATCCCTGCCGGCGTCGCCGAGCCGGCTGCCCGCATCCGGCATTGCCAGTCCATCACCGCCGCCCGCCGCGGCCAGGCCCTTTATATACCGGCCCGGCGGCACGCCTGCCCCGACGGGGCCGGCATCATGGGGATCAGCCCGATGTCGGCGAAGCTGCGGTCGGGGGACCTTTATCTTTTGTTCAAAAAGCTGCCGAATATCGAATGCGCCCGCAAGATGATCGCCACCCGGCCGGAATTTGCCGCCGGCACTTATACGGCCACCTTGGTGGCGCCCCTGGAGGAAGCGGCCTTTGAACCGGATGTGGTTGTTTTCACTTTGTGGCCGGAGCAGGCGATGTGGCTGTGCTGCGCCTCGACCTACAGCGACGGCGAGCGCCAGGTTTTCCATACCTCCGGTTATAATTCGGCCTGCGCCGACTTGACCGTCCAGGTGATGAAAAGCCAGAAGATGAATATTTCCTTCGGCTGCTACGGGGCGCGGGCCTCTTCCGATATCGAGGATTTCGAGGTCTATGTCTCCGTTCCTTACAGGCAGCTGCCCGCCTTGGCGGCATCGCTTAAAAAGCTGGCCGCCAAGAGCATTCCCGAGGCCCGGCGGCGCCTGTACATGCCGCCGGTCATCGACAGGGCCGCCGGGGCGGCCGGCACCGCGGCCGAGCGGGTGGAAGTGGCGATTGACGCGGCCCGCTGCGCGGGCTGCGGTTTGTGCGAGGCCTTCTGCCCGGAGAGCGTCCTGCGGCTGATTCCGGCAGACGGGGGGCAGAAAGCGACCGCCGTGGCAGCGGAGAATTGCTGCGCCTGCTATACATGTGTCGGCCAGTGTCCGCAGAAGGCCATCCAGCTCAGGCCGGCCCTTCAAATCGATTGACCCCGGTGTCCGCCGCCGGCGGGAGGGGAAAGGGAAAGACGAGGTAGCGAAGGTGGGTTTTGTCGTAGATTTTGCCAAGCCTCAGGACGAGGAAGTATTGCGGGCCATGCTGCTGGATACCGGCATGGACCTCGCCGGCGAGGTCGAGGAGCATGTCGTGCTGAGGCGGGGCGGGGAAGTCGTCGCCGGCGGCAGGCTTTATCAGGCCGAGGAGGATTTGTTCCATCTGCTGGTGTTCGCCGTGGCGGCCGCCGAACGCGGCCAAGGCGAGGGCCGGCGGCTGCTGCAGGCGATGAGCGGCAGGCCCTGGGAATATTGCCGCGACGCCGTCAGACCGGCCGGGGGGCCTTTCGCTGTCACCACCGTGGCCAGGGGGGAAGCTGAGGCCTTTTATAAGAAGTGCGGTTTTACCGCTTGCGATTTTTCAAATGTGCCAGCCCCTTTCGACGGCCAGTGCGAGGATTGCCTGGACAGGGCGGAGTGTAATCCGTCGGCCCTGGTTTATCGGGCGCCGGCCCGCGGCTAGCACCGAGGAGGAGGCGATTGAGATGCCGCTTACGTTTACAACGCTGGGGACGGGCGCCGGGCCCGGGACGCCTTCGTTTTTCTGCAACTGCCCGGGCTGCCGGGAGGCGCAAGCCGATCCGGCCCAGGCCAGAACCCGCAGCAGCGCGCTTATCGCCGGCGGCGAAGAGAATATTCTTATCGATGCGCCGCCCGATCTCAGGGTGCAGCTTTTGCGGGAGAGGGTCGGCCGCATCGATAACGTCTTTCTCACCCACTGGCATTACGATCATTTCGGCGGCCTGGGCGAGCTGGAGTACTATGTGAAGCTGGAACGGAGAGTGCCGATACCGTTCTACCTGCCGCCCAGCGCCGAGGCCGAATTCGCGGCCGCTTTCCCCAATCTGCCGGAAATATTCCACGTCAGCCCCTGGGAGTTTGGGCGGCCGTACCGCTTCGGCGAGGTGTCGATAACGCCGTTGGCGGCCAACCATGGGGTGGAAACGGCCGGCTTTCTTGTGGCGTCTCCGCGGGCGAGAATCGCCTACTTTCCCGACACCGCCGGTTTGCCGGCAGAGACGCTCCGGCTGGTCGACTCGGTGGATTGGCTGATCTGCGACGCAACCTTCTATGGCGATAATTGGTTTCCCCATTCACATATGTCGGTGGCGGAGGCCATCCTTCTCGGCCAGAGGGTGGGCAGCCGCCATACCGCGCTGACGCACTTGTCCATCCATTACAGTACGCCGGTGACCAGTCGGGATTTGGCGGCGGCGGTGGCCGGCCAGCCCAATGTCTCGGTGGCTTACGACGGCATGGTCATTCATCTGTGAGCGGCCTTTGGCCGACAGGGTGTGTAAATGACGAGGGTTGGGGGCTTCGATATGCTTGACAGCTATGAGCGCACCGTGAATTATCTGCGGGTTTCCGTGACCGACCGTTGCAATTTCCGTTGCGTCTATTGTATGCCGCCCCAGGGGCGGGAGTGGCTGGATCATTCGGAAATCCTCGCGTACGAGGAACTGCTCAGGCTGATAAATGTTTTCAGCGGTGAGGGTATAACCAATATCCGTCTGACCGGCGGCGAGCCGCTGGTCCGGAGGGGCATCGTCGATTTTGTCGGCGCTGTCGCCGCCCTTGGGCGGATAAGGGATATTTCGCTGACCACCAACGGCAGTCTGCTGCCGCCGCTGGCCCGCGGCCTCAAAACGGCCGGGCTTGATAGGGTCAATATCAGCCTTGATACGGTAAACCCCATCAGTTTCGCCAGACTGACCACCTGCGGCCGGGTGGAGGACACCATCAAAGGGGTCGAGAGCGCCATCGAGGCCTGCCTGGAGCCGGTGAAACTGAATGTCGTCCTCACCGATGCCTTGAGCGAGAAGGATCTCGCTTATTTCGTCGACCTCGTTTACCGGCATCCGATTGCTGTCAGGTTCATCGAATATATGCCCATAGGCGGCCACTGCTTTTCCGGGGGACTGGATGTGGCCACAGTGAAAAAGCAGCTCAGCAATGTGGGCCGGGCAATGCTCAAGCCGACCGGCGCCGTGCGGGGCAACGGGCCGGCAAAATATTACCAGTTCCCCAAGGCCTTAGGGACTTTCGGCTTCATAACGCCGGTTTCCGATCACTTCTGCAGCGCCTGCAACCGTCTGCGGCTTACCGCCGACGGCAAGCTGCGCCCCTGCCTGCTGTCGCGCGAAGAGTTCGACATAAAGACGCCGCTGCGCAGTGGTGTCAGCGATGAGGAACTGGCCGCAATTTTCCGGCAGGCTGTCC
>JAEZLU010000342.1 GCA_023415075.1 Bacillota bacterium | reverse complement strand
GATGCAAAAAGAGTTTATGCTGGGCAACGAGGCGATAGCCAGAGCCGCGGCCGAGGCCGGCGTCAAGGTGGTGGCCGGCTATCCGGGCACGCCGGCCACCGAGATAGTCGACCTGTGCGGCGGCTATCCGGGCGTTTACGCCGAGTGGGCAACCAACGAGAAACACGCCTTCGAAACAGCCACCGCGGCCTCGCTTACTAATCAGCGGGCCATGGCTGTCATGAAACACAACGGCACCAACGCTGCGGCCGATTTCCTGATGCACGTCAACTTCACCGGCATTCGCGCCGGCATGGTGCTCATCTCAGCCGATGATCCCGGCGGCCTGTCGTCCCAGTGCGAGGAAGATACGCGGATTCTTATTCACAACTACGCCCACCTGCCGGTGTTTGATCCGGCCAGTGTGCAAGAAGCTTACGCAATGACCAAGGCGGCCTTCGAGCTGTCGGAGAAGACCGAGCTGGTCTTCGCTCTGCGGCCGGTCATGCGCATCAACCACGCCGGTGGCATGGTCGAGGCCGGTGATTTGCCGGCAGGCGCCGGCCGCAAGCCGGAATTTGTCATCGACCGTAAGCGCTTCGTTATGTCGGCGGTTGTCGAGAAGGAGTCGGGCGGCGAGCTGCGGCCCAAGATGCGGCACCGCTGGCTGAACAACAAACAGGTCGAGCTCAAGGCGCTGATGGAAACGCTGCCGTTCAACTGGGTGGAAGCAGCCGCCGGCGAGGTCGGCTTCATCGGCTGCGGCATCGGCTACGCCTTTCTGAAGGAAGCCGAGCGCATTCACGGTGCCAAGCTGCCCATCCTGAAGCTGGCGACCTTGCCGCTGCCGGAGCGCAAGGTACTCGAATTTGTCCGCGGCCTGAAGAAAGTCGTTATTTTCGAAGAGGTCGAACCGGTTGTCGAGAACCTTATAAAGCAGCTCTGCTTCGAGCATAACATCATCCTTGAAGTCTTGGGGCGGGCTTCCTACCTGCCCAAGGAGGGCGAACTGTCGACCAACCTCGTGTTGACGGCGGTCGAGGCGGCATTAGCCGGCCAAGCCTACCCGGCGCCGGCGGCGAGCCAGTACGTGTCGGCCCGCACCCGCACCCAGTGCTCCGGCTGCAGCCACCGCGGCCTCCTCATCGCCCTCAAAGAGGTAGTGAAGAAGAACGGCGGCGTGGTTACCGGCGATATCGGCTGCCATGACGCCGGCACCTTCGAGCCGATGAACCTCCAGGCCACTATCTACTGCATGGGCTCGTCCATCCCGATGGCCCACGGCATCAAGAAAGCTGGCTTCGATAAGCCGGTCTACGCGCTCATCGGCGATTCGACCTTCTTCCACAACGGTCTGACCGGCCTCGCCAGCGCCATCTACAACCGCGGCGATATCACCGTCATCGTCGCCTATAATTCGACCACCGCCATGACCGGCTTCCAGCCCCACCCCGGCAGCCCCACCAACCTGACGGCGCCCATCGAGCCGATCGATCCGGGGGCGGTGGCGGCGGCGATGGGCGCCAAGGTGTTCCGCTGCAACCCCTATAACGTCGAGGAGACGGCCCGGGTAATCGCCCAGGCTACAGCCGAAGCGGGCGTCAAGGTGGTCGTGGCCGAGGCGCTGTGCTATCTGAAATTCGGCCGCGACGGCAAGCTATCGTTCGTGCCGAAGGCCATAAGCATCGACCAGGCTGTCTGCAACGGCTGCGGCCTGTGCGTGCGTACCTTTGGCTGCCCGGCGATAACTCTGTCGGCCGACAAGGCGGTCATCGAGCCGAGCAGCTGCAATGGCTGCGGCGTCTGTATAGCGGTATGCAAGAGGGGGGCAATAAAATGAAATTCGATTTAGTTATCGCCGGCGTCGGCGGCCAGGGTAACATCCTGGCGTCGCAGGTCGTCGCCAAGTGCGCCATGGACGCCGGCTACAACGTCGTCAACACCGAAACCAAAGGAGCTGCCCAGCGGGGCGGCTCGGTGCTGTCCCATGTACGCATCGCCGACGGCGAGATTTTTTCGCCGCTGGTGCCGGCCGGTCAGGCCGATCTGCTGCTGGGATTCGAGCCGCTGGAGGCGCTGCGGTATATCGGCCTTTTAAACAAAAGTGGCAAGTTTATCATCAATACCGCGCCGGTGCCGACCATCCTCGCCAACATGAAGGTGGACGAGTACCCCTCAACTGAGCAGATGATTGAAACGATCAAGGCCAGGGGCCTCAGCGGCCATTTCCTGGCTGCCACCCAGGCCGCCAAGGAGCTCGGCGGCGTGCTCTTGACCAATGTCGTCATGCTGGGGGCTTTTACTGCCGTCAGCGATGTGCTGCCAGGCGAGCTCATTCTCGCCAAGCTGCTGTCGCTGGTGGACGAGAAGTTTCATCAAGACGACATCAGGGCCTTTAACCGCGGCCGGGAACTGATAACCGGCCGGAAGAGCTGAGAGCGGCAGAGGCCGCCGGCTTAGGAAGGAGAGATCGGAAATGCAATTTGAATTGACCGCAGAGCAAAAAATGATGCAGAAAATGGCCCGCGAATTCGCCGAGAAAGAGGTAGCCCCCGGGGCCGCCGCCCGCGACGAAGAAGAGAGACCCGACCGCTCGCTGCTCGATGCCATCGGTGAACTCGGCCTCAACGGCATCTGCTATCCCGAACAGTACGGCGGCGCCGATGGCGACTATCTCAGCTACATCCTGGCCGCCGAGGAAATCTGCAAAGCCGACGCCGGTCTCGGCGTGTCCTACATGGCCACCGTATCGCTGTGCGCCTGGCCGATTTTCACCTACGGCACCGAGGAGCAGAAGAAAAAGTACCTCGTGCCGCTGGTCGAGGGCATAAAGGTCGGCGCCTTCGCGCTCACCGAGCCGGGCGCCGGTACCGACGCCGCCGCCCAGCAGACGGTGGCTGTCGATAAAGGCGATCATTACCTCGTTAACGGCAGCAAGATATTCATTACCAACGGCGGCGAAGCCGAAACCTACGTCGTACTCGCCATGACCGACAAATCGAAGGGCGTCAAGGGCATCAGCGCCTTCATCCTCGAGAAGGGAATGGCCGGCTTCACGTTTGGCAAAAAAGAGCACAAGATGGGCATCCGCTCCTCGCAGACCCAGGAGCTCATTTTCCAGGACGTCAAGTTGCCCAAGGAGAATCTTCTCGGTAAGGAGGGCGAAGGCTTCAAGATCGCCATG
>JAEZLU010000341.1 GCA_023415075.1 Bacillota bacterium | reverse complement strand
TGAGCTCGGCCACACCCTCACCCCCCGCCTTTTGCCTTGCTAATATATATTCATTATATGATTCGTGATATAACACTGTCAATGCAATTGATATACTTTTAGCCGCTTTACGTCTTGTCAATAGCTGGTATTCCGCCTGTACTGTATCATGTTTAAGTATGTATTGGCAAGACGCAAATTATCCCGAAAAACACAGAGTATGGCAGCATAGTTAGCAATTGTCGGCCTTGCCTGCGGCAATCGCCGCCGGCAGCGCCGTCAGCAGATCGCCTGCTGCCATGCCGACCAGGCGGCCGGCGGCCGCCAGTTCCCCGGCCAAGCCATGGATATAGACACCGGCGACGGCGGCGTCGTGGCTGGTAAGGCCCTGGGCGATGAAGGCCGCAATGACGCCGGCAAGGACGTCACCGGTGCCGCCGGTGGCCAGCGCGGCGTTGCCGCTGGTATTGATGAAGGCTTCGCCGTCCGGATAGGCTACGACGGTGCCGGCGCCCTTGAGGACGACGATGGCGCCGAAGCGGGCGGCCGCCTCGCGGGCAGCGGCCAGCCGGTCGGCGTTGATGGCCGGCACCGGCAGGCCGGTCAGGCGGCTGAGTTCGCCGGGATGGGGCGTCAGCACCGGCAAGGCGGCGGCCTCCAGCAGGCTGTCGGTGTAACCGGCCAGGGCGTTCAGGCCGTCGGCGTCGATGACCAGCGGACAACGGGCGGCGCGGACGATCTCCCGCACAGCCTCGGCAGTTTCGCCATCCCGGCCCAGTCCCGGGCCGATGGCCAGGACGTCGGCCGCCGCTGCCAGCTCGACAACGGCCGGCACGGCCGCAAGGCCCAGGGAACCGCCAGCCGTTTCCGGCAGCGGTCTGGTCATAACCTCGGTAAGCTTTATCGCCATTATCGGGTTCAGGCTTTCGGCAACGGCGAGGGTTATCAGGCCGGCGCCCGCCCGCATGGCGGCGGTCGCCGCCAGCGCGGCGGCCCCGGTCAGCCCCGGCGACCCGGCGACGACGACCACCCGGCCGCTTGTGCCTTTGTGAGCCCACGGCCGACGTACCGGCAGCAGGGAGCTGGCATAGGCCGCGGTGACCGCACTCTGCGGCAGGGCGGCTTCCGCCAGCAACCTGGCCGGAAAACCGATGCCGGCCACCGTGACCGCGCCGGCGTGCTCGGCCCCCGGCTGCAGCAGCAGGCCGGGCTTGGGCAGAGCGAAGGTTACGGTATGGCTGGCCCGCACGGCCACGCCACATACCTGGCCGGTATCGGCGTCGATGCCTGTGGGAATATCGACCGCTACCACCGGTTTGCCGGCAGTGTTCAGGATTTTCACCATTTCCGCCAGTTCGCCGGCGACTTCACCGCGGAAACCGGTGCCCAGCAGGGCGTCCACCAGGCAGTCGGCGAGCGCGGCCGCCAGGGCGACCCTGTCCATTTCCCGCTGGCCGCTCACCTGGCTAATTTCGCCGCCGGCGGCGGCGAGGACGTCGAGATTTATGCGGGCGTCACCGCCGACCCCCTCCGGGCTGCCGACCAGAAAAACGGTGACCGCAGCGCCGCTGCCGGCGAGATGGCGGGCGGCGACAAAGCCGTCGCCACCGTTGTTGCCCTTGCCGGCAAATATGCAGACCTTCCGGCCGGCCGCGCCGCCGAGGATATCCTCGACCTTGCGGGCTACCTCCCGGCCGGCATTTTCCATCAGGGCTATCCCCGGCAGGCTATACTCCTCGATGGTTCGCCGGTCGAGTTCACGCATTTCGGCGGCTGTCGCCACTTTCATTCGCCGGCACCTCCCCACAGGACCGCCTGGGCGGTGGCATATTCACGGGCATGGCTGAGAGAAATATGAACGCTGCTGACCCCCCGGGCTTTGGCCTGTTCGCTGAAATAACCGCTGAGGCTGACCGTCGGCCGGCCGGCGGCGTCAGGCAGTATTTCCACATCGGTCCACCGTCCCTGGGAAAGGCCGCTGCCCAGCGCCTTCATCACCGCTTCTTTGCCGGCGAAGCGGGCAGCATACGAGGCGAAGCGCTGGGCACCCCGGCCGTCGCAGTATCGCCGCTCGGCTTCAGTGAAAACGCGGCCGGCAAACCGCGGCTGCTCCAGGGCCGCCCTAATCCTGTCAATTTCGATTATGTCGATACCGGTACCCAAAATCATGGCGACACCCCTTTTCCGCCTTAGCGGTCGTGGCTTATTTTGCTTATTATTTCGTTTTTCGCCATATATTACCTGCCGGCCGGCAAAAATTTGCCCAGGCAAGCGATTTCACAATTTTGTCACAGCCGCGTCAAACTTTCGCCAAAATGACTTTTTATAATAAAACTAGAAACACAAGCTAAACTCAAGGAGGATGAACCGATGAAAAAGACTGTTGCCTTTATCACCATCGCCGCTCTGGTGCTAGTTGTCGCCGCCTCGCTGGCGAGCGCCGCGCCGCCTGATAACCCGGCCAACTGCCCCCGTTTCGGCGGTCCCCAGGGCCAGCCGATAACCCTGACCGACGATCAGAAGAAAGAACTTGCCCCGGTCTACGACAAGATGCTCGACGTCCATAAAGAGATGCTGCAGAAGTATGTAAGCTTCGGCTACCTGACCCAGGAGCAGGCCGATCAGCGGCTTGCCTGGATGAAGGAGCGCACGGCCTGGCACCAGCAGAACGGCTTTGGCCCCGGCATGATGGGACACGGTCCCGGCTTCGGCCCTGGCGGTAAAGGTCCTGGTTTCGGCCCTGGCGGTCACGGTCCCTGCGGCCAGCAACCGCCGGCTGCGAACCAGTAATTTATATATAGAAAAGCCCTTGCCGGCCGGCAAGGGCTTTTCAGGTTGCCGATAAAGACTCGTCTTTCTCGGCAACCTGGGTTTTTCAACTATACGAGGTATTCTAGCTTGGCAGCCGGGAAATGCCGGGCGAGCTGTTCGCTCATAAATGCCTTGATCTCAGCCATGGCCTCGTCACCGTAGATGTATTTGCCGTAGCCGAACTGGCCGTACTTGTACTTGCGCTCTTCCTCGACCATCGGCAGGCTGCTGGCCGGGAAAATGGCTTCGATATTGGCCTTGGCCCGCTTGGTGAAGCGGTGGGTTATCAGTTCGAAGGTCAGGTCGTCGCCGGCGGCCGGCGGCAAGGCTCCGGCCAGGGCCGCTACAAGGTCGCCGTACTCCTGCTGCCAGCCGGGGTAGTGAAAGATGGGAGCAATGATGAAGCCCAGGGGATAGCCGGCCCCGGCCACCTTGGCGGCTGCGGCCACCCGGGCCGGCAGGTCGGGCGTGAGATGTTCGTAGCGGCGAATGACCGAGGGAGCGTTCAGACTGAAACGAAAGCGGGTATGGCCGTTGTGTTCGGCGGCAAGCAGGCTGTCGACGGCGTCATATTTGGTGACGAAGCGGAAGCGGCCGAGGGGCTGGCGGCCGAAATATTCAATTGTCGTATAGAGAAGGCCGGTCAGATATTCGCTGGGCAGAGGGTCGGCGGTGGCCGCGCCCTCAAACACGGTGACCTTCGGGGCCCGGGCATCGATATAAGCCTGAGCCTTGGCCAGTATCTCGCCGATGTTAACATATATCCGCAAATAAGGCCGCCGGCCGAGGGTGGTCGCCAGATAACAGTACTCGCACATTCCTGGGCAGCTGGTAGCCAGGGGCAGCTGAAAATCGGCCGACGGCCTGCAAGTGGCGAAGGCGGTGCTTTTACGCACCCCCACGACCAGCGTGCGCTTGGCCTCACGGTAAAGTTCTGCCGGCGTCTTGCCCGGCAGGCCGGTAATCCGGTTGTGGGATGCGGTAAGGGTTATCGGCACCGCCAGTTTTTTCAGGCGGTCGTGCAGGCTGCGGCCGAGGGGATAGTCGAGAGCCGCCGGTTCGAAGAAGGCGCGGGCCGGCAAAAAATCAGCCATTATTATTATCCTCCGCTGAGCGTGTTGCCTTTTAGTATTTCCGGCCGGAAAAAAACATTACGCTGGCAAAATGGCGGCCGACGGCATTACAATAAAGAAAGACGTGATTTTTTAAGGAGGCTGGTCCGTGTTTCCGCTGCGCGACAATGTTCCCTCCCGCTCCTGGCCGCTGGTCACCCTCCTCCTCATTGCCGCCAATTTCTACGTATTCTACCAGGAACTGTTGCTGAGCGACCCGGCCCTCCAGCGGCTGATAGCCGCCTGGGGCCTTGTGCCGGCGCAGTTTCTCGCCGACCTTGCCGGCCGGCCCTTTAGTCCGGAAACCTATCTGCCGCTTGTCGCCAACCTCTTTCTTCACGGCGGCTGGCTGCATATTATCGGCAACATGTGGTACCTGTGGATTTTCGGCGACAACATCGAAGACTGCCTGGGCAAAACCCGGTTCCTATACTTTTACCTTATCTGCGGCATCATCGCCAACCTTTCCCAGATAGTGGTCGACCCCGGCTCGACCGTGCCCACCATCGGCGCCAGCGGCGCCGTCTCCGGCGTGCTGGGCGCATATCTCATGCTGTACCCGCGGGCGCGGATATCGGTGTTTATCTTTATCCTGCTGCCGATAATCCAGGTGCGGGCCTGGCTATTCCTGCCCCTGTGGTTTCTCCTGCAGCTGCAGAACGGCACGGCCGCCCTCTTCATGTCCGGGGCCAATATCGCCTGGTGGGCCCACATCGGCGGCTTCCTAGCCGGTCTGGTGCTGGCCAGGCTCATGAAACGCTAGCCCGGGTATAAATAGGCCGCCGGCGGGCAACCTATCTGCAAGACGCCAAAGGAGCTGACGCTGTGTTGCAGAAACTTTCGCCCTGGCTGGCGGCCGGATTCACCACCGGGCTGGTCATCCTGCTGGGGCTATGGCTGCTGGCCACCACCTATTTCCATACCCTTCTCCTCGGTCAACGGCCCCTGGACCCGCGACTCGTCGCCACCGTCATCGAGACCAGCCTGACCAACCCCGAAATTCAGACCGCCCTTAAGAACCAGATCATCGTATACCTTCGCTCGCCTGAAGGCAAGGCCCGGATGGCGGAAACGCTGCGGTCGCCGGAAATGGTCAAGGCGCTGGCGGAAAATATCCACTCGCCCGAGATGCGGACCGCCATTCTCAAACTTATGGAAATCCCCGAGTTCCGGGCCGCCGTTCTCGACATCGTCAAGGA
>JAEZLU010000325.1 GCA_023415075.1 Bacillota bacterium | reverse complement strand
TCGCGGCTGTTTTGATAATCCAGGTAATAGGCGTGTTCCCAAACATCGAGCACCAAAATCGGCAGCGAGCCCCACTGGGTCAGATTCTGATGCTTCTCGGCCATCAGTACCTCCAGGTGGCACCAGGCCGGATTCCAGGCCAGGATGCCCCAGCCCGACCCTTCCACCTTGGCGGCCGCCGCCAAAAACTGGCCGCTAAAACCCTCAAAATCGCCGAAATACTTATCGATCTCCTCGCTCGTGCACCGTCCCGGTTCGCCGCCGCTGCCGGCCGGCGCCATTATCGCCCAGTAAATGCTGTGGAGAATGTGGCCGGAGCCGTGGAACGCCAGCTCATTCTCCAGGCACTTGACCTGGGAAAAATCGCGCCGCTCGCGGGCGGCGGCCAGCGCCGACTCCGCCTTGTTCAGTCCGTCCACATACGCCTTATGGTGTTTATCGTGGTGCAGCCTGAGCGTAGCGGCGCTGATCACCGGTTCCAGCGCGTCGTAAGGGTAGGGCAGGGGCGGCAGCCGGTGTTGGCCGGCGGGGACGAATCTTCGGAGAGCCTCGTTGTCCAAAGCCAAAACCTCCCGTCCGAAAAATGTTCATCGCTGGTATATGATATTCGCGGGTCGGGAAGTTGTTGACAGAATCGCCGGGCCGCCCCTGCTATCGGCCGGCCTATATCCGCCGCCGGCAACAAAACCCCGCCGAAACGGCCGGTGCCGCTTCAACGGGGCTTCTTGTCGCTACTTAGTGGTCCGCCGCCGGGCCATTTCCTGGCGCCACTCCTTGAGATCGGCCAGGCTGATGCCGCCGGTGAAGCCCTTGCGGCAACCCTCGAGAACCGGCTCTTCGGCCCATTGGGCCTTGCGGCAGGCCTCAGCCAGGGCCGGCGCTATCTCGTGGGGTATGAGCACTACCCCGTGCTTGTCGGCGTGCAGCAGATCGCCCGGCCGTACCGTAAGGCCGCCGACCCGCACCGGGCAGTCGTAGGCCTCGACATGCACATAGGCATGGGAAACCAGCACACAACTGGCGAAATACTTGAAACCCAGCCGCTCGACCTCATCGAGATCGCGCACGCCGCCGTTCGTCACCACGCCCGCGGCGCCCAGGGCCTTGTGGATCGACCCCTGGACCTCGCCCCAGAACGAACCCACCGGCTGCGGGTCGACATCCTCGATCACCGCGATCGCCGGCGCCGGCGTCGCCTGCACCTTCTCATAATAGGCCATCGCCATTTCCTTCTGCTCGGCGGTCGGCGGCCGCAGCGCCGAAATCTTCGCCGTGCAGGCATACCCGACCACCGGCCGGTCGCACGGCAGGATGCATTTTATCTCCGGCCCCATGAACCCCTCGGTGTACGGCCGGACATTGAATCTCTCGATCGCGTTGGAAATCGTCGGCGTATCGAACTTACGCAGCTCCTCCAGCGCCTCTGCCGATAAATACTTCATCACAAGCACCCCCAGATTAGTAATTAACTGCATCTTTAGAATATACTTCACTCTTGTTCAGCCAAATTCCTACGTAAATGGTAAATAACTGCCGTATGATGCTGGCGAAAAATGTAATCAGCGTCCGCTGGTCGCAGACGCCTGTCTAAAAATGGAAAAAATATTTTCTCCCCTGACACGGTTCGACAATTTCCCCTCCGCTGATCGTATATAATGCCGTTATTAACAAGAAAGGAGGCAGCAAGTTCCTGTGATAAACCTCTGCAAGTTGGAGCTGATTATCGCCAGCTATCTTCGCGGTATCAACCGCCCGTACGACCATCAGACCGTCGCCGAACTATCGCAGTCGGTTGTAAAGCAGTCGGAGATGTTCATCCACAACGTCATCCGCCAGGAAGTCGACCGCATCAAAGCTTAACCCTCAACTGCCCCACACCTAGTTAGGTGTTTTTTTTTGCCCTTTCAGCCCGTCTGCCCGCGCACCGGCGCCTCGCGGATCGGCAGATTGACCAGCGCCGCCGCCGCCGCCAGGGCGATATCGGCGTACCACATCCATTGGTAGTTGCCGTCATGGGCCATCGCCAGGCCGCCCAGCCAGGCGCCCAGGAATCCGCCGACCTGATGGGTCAGCAGTGTCAACCCGAACAGCGTCGCCAGGTACCTGGTACCGAAAAGCTTGCCCACCAGGCCGGCGGTCGGCGGCACCGTCGCCAGCCAGGTAAAGCCGAGGGCGGCCGCGAACACGTAAAAAGTCATCGCCGTCTTCGGCGCCAGGAGATAAATGGCGATCATCACCGCCCGGCTGCCGTACATCACCGCCAGAATATACTTCATCCGGTACCGCGTGCCCATCGCGCCGGCGAACAGACTGCCGCCGATGTTGAACAGGCCGATTAGCCCGAGGGCGGCCGCCGAAACGCCGGCCGTGTGGCCGCACAGCGCCACCTCGCCCGGCAGATGGGTTACCAGAAAGGCCACATGAAAACCGCAGGTGAAAAAACCGGCGTGCAGGCACAAATAACTCACATTCGTCAGCGACTGGCGGACCTGGGCCGCCAGCCCCGGCGCCGGCCCCGCCGCCGCTTCCGCCGCGGCCTCCGGGCCGCCGCCCAGCCGGGCCGCCAGCGGGATAGTCGCCAGCGTCGTCGCCGCCATCGTGAACAAAGCCGCCGTCCAGCCCCAGGCGCCGATAATCGCCTGCATCAGCGGCGCGAACAAAAATTGGCCGAACGAGCCGCCGGCGTTGATAAAGCCGCCGGCGAAAGCCCGGCGCTCAGGCGGCAGCTGGCGGGCCGTCGCCCCGATCAGGATCGAAAAACTGCCGGCCCCTGCGCCAGCGGCGGTCAGCACCCCCATCACCAGCACCATCGACCACTCCGACCGCACGAACGGCGTCAGCGCCAGCCCGGCGGCCAGCATCAGGCCGCCGGCCACCAGCACATAAAACGACCCTTTCTTATCGGCTATCGCCCCGAACAGCGG
>JAEZLU010000188.1 GCA_023415075.1 Bacillota bacterium | reverse complement strand
TTAAACATAGTTTTAGATTATCCTGTCCTACAGGGAAATATAAATATTCAAATAATTGGGAACTATCCCTTACAAAGCCGAGTGCCCCCTCCCGGGAGCACTCAGACCACTGTAAAGTTTAGCAGTCGAAGTAGAGTTTAAACTCCATGGGGTGCGGACGCAGACGGACAGCGTCGACTTCATTGGCGTATTTGTAGTTTGTCCAGGTCTCCAGGAGGTCGGGGGTGAAGACACCGCCTTCGAGGAGGAAGTCGTGGTCGGCTTCGAGGGCTTTGAGGGCGCCTTCGAGCGAGCCGGGCACGCTCTTGACTTTGGCCTTTTCTTCGGGTGACATTTCGTAGATATTGACTTGCAGGGGGCCGAAGCCTTCCTTTACCGGATCAATTTCGTTCTTTATGCCGTCGATGCCGGCCATAAGCATGGCCGCAAAGGCCAGGTATGGGTTGCAGGAGGGATCGGGCGGCCGGAATTCAATGCGCTTGGTCTTGGGGTTGGTAGAGTACATAGGAATGCGGATGGCGGCGCTGCGGTTGCGGGCGCTGAACGCGATGTTTACCGGGGCTTCGTAGCCTGGGACCAGGCGCTTGTAGGAGTTGACGCCAGGGCTGGTGATGGCCAGCAGGGCCGAGGCATGCTTGAGGAGGCCGCCGATGTAGTAGAGAGCTGTCTGGCTCAGGAGGGCATAGCCTTTTTCGTCGAAGAAAAGCGGCTGGCCGCCTTGCCATAGGCTCTGATGGACATGCATGCCGCTACCGTTGTCACCGAACAGAGGCTTGGGCATGAAGGTGGCAACTTTTCCGTTCTTGCGGGCGACGTTTTTGACGACATATTTGAAGGTCATGAGTTTGTCGCCCATGGCGGTTAGGCTGTCGAAGCGCATGTCGATTTCGGCCTGGCCGCCGGTGGCGACTTCGTGGTGATGAGCTTCAACCGAAATGCCGAGCGATTCCAGTACCATAGTCATTTCACTGCGGATGTCGTGGGTGGAGTCAGCCGGCGGCACCGGCAAATAGCCCTCTTTGTTGCGGATTTTGTAGCCGAGGTTGGGTTTCTCATCGCGGCCGGTGTTCCAGATGGCTTCAGACGATTCTACTGCGTAGGAGGCGGCGTTTTGGCCGAGGTCGTAGCGGACATCGTCGAAAATGAAGAATTCGGCTTCCGGCCCCCAGTAGCTGGTGTCGGCAATGCCACTGGCTTTCAGGTAGGCTTCGGCTTTCTGGGCGACGTAGCGGGGATCGCGGGTGTATGCTTCCATTGTGCCGGGAGTGACAACATTGCATATGAGGCTAAGGGTGGGAACGGCCATGAAAGGGTCGATGACGGCAGTGGCAGGGTCGGGAATGAGGAGCATGTCGCTTTCTTCGATCCCTTGGAACCCACGAATACTTGAGCCGTCAAAGCCGGACCCTTCGGCAAATACCCTTTCATCGAATTCGCTGATGGGAACTGTTTTGTGTTGCCAGATGCCCGGCATGTCGATGAATTTGTAGTCAACCAGCTTGGCGCCTTTTTCTTTAGCCAGGGCGACTACGTCCTTAGGGGTCATACCCATGTTTATTACCTCCTCACCTCTTTAATGAAAGTCATAACAAAATGCAAAATGCCACTAGAAACACAGGCTTTGCGACCTGCATTAACAGTGGCATCGGTGCCATTTTCGAATTTAGTTGGTCAAGCTTGCGGAAAAATAGCTATTCTTGGGAAAATAGAAAAGACCCCCAGGCTATCCGGAAGTCATCATTGACTCTTTTGTATTAATTTTGTTCTTATTATAAGTTTAACCATTGCGGTTGTCAATAGGCTGAGAAAAAATGGCGGTTATTTTTTCGTTTTGGGCCGGCGGCGGTTGCTTGTGGACTGGCAGCGTGATATCTTTAAATTTGAGAACAGTTATTGGGGGCTTTTGCCATGGGTAACGCATCGCTGGCGGTTATGAACGCGAAAATTTGGACCGGGAGCCGGGGATCGGCCGGCGGCGCCCAGGCGCTGGCCGTGGCCGACGGGCGCCTGATAGCGGTAGGCAGCAATGAGGCTGTCGCCCAGTATATAGGCCAGGGCACCGAGGTGCTGGACGCTGAGGGGCGACTGGTCGTACCCGGGTTCAACGACAGCCATGTCCATCTTCTGCTTGGCGGCCGCCAGCTTAGCGAACTTGACCTGCGGTCAGCCGGCAGCGAAGCCGCGTTTGCGGCCCTGATTGCCGAGCGGGCGCGGAGCCTGCCGCCGGGACGCTGGCTGCGCGGCGGCAATTGGGACCATGAGGAGTGGCCGGGCGGCCGGCTGCCGACGAAGGCGGCCGTCGACCGGTTCACGCCGGAAACGCCGCTTTTCGTGACAAGGCTTGATCTGCATCTGGCTCTGGCCAACAGCCGGGCGCTGACGTTGGCGGGGATTACCAAGGATACCGCCGACCCGCCGGGCGGGAAGATTGTCCGTGACGCGGCCAGCGGCGAGCCAACCGGGATTTTAAAGGATGCCGCCATGGACCTGGTGCGGCGGGTAATGCCTGGCTATAGCCGGGAAGAAGAATTCGCCGCCCTGGCGAAAGCCGAGGAATATGCCGCCGCCCTGGGCGTCACGTCGATGCAGGATATGGCCGGCTGGGACTGGGCCGACTACGAAATCCTGCGGGCCTATCGCCGCGAACGCCAGCCGCGCCTGCGGCTATGCGTGCGCACGCCGCTCAAAGACTGGCAGCGCCA
>JAEZLU010000253.1 GCA_023415075.1 Bacillota bacterium | reverse complement strand
CTGCGGTGGCCGACGCTGATTATCGTCGCCCCGGCCAGCCGGTCGCGCAGCAGCTCGTACAGCGCCGCCTCGGTCGGCTCGTCGAGGGCCGAGGTCGCCTCATCGAGGAACAACCAGGCCGGTTTGTGGAGGAACGCCCGGGCAAAGGCCAGCCGCTGCTGCTCGCCCAGGGACAGTATCTGTGACCAGTTCTCGGACCGGTCGAGGTCGCCGGCCCACTCCTGCAGGCGGCAGAGGTTTAGCGCCTCGCGGATGGCCTCATCGTCGGCCCAGCCCTCGCCATAGGGGTAAAGGACGGCCGCCCGCAGCGTACCCACAGGCAGGTAGGCCTTCTGCGGCAGGAACAGCAGCCGCTGGCCGGCCGGGATGCGGACCGCGCCGCTGCCGAACGGCCAGATGCCGGCGAGCGTCCGCAGGAGGGTGCTCTTGCCGCTGCCCGAAGGCCCGGTCACCAGCAGCCGGTCGCCGCCCCTGAGCGCGAGCTCCAGGTCGCCGAGCAGCCGGCTGCCGTTAGGCAGGCCGACCGTCAGCCCGTTCACCGTCAGCGACCCTGCCGGCCCCTCGACCACGGTTACCGTCGGCCGGGTCTTCACCAGGGCCATGTTGCCGCGGAAGCCGGTAAGACGGTTGACCACCGACCGCCACTGGGCCAGCAGCGAATAGCTGTCGACGAAGAACGACAGGGCGTCCTGCACCCGCCCGAAAGCCGAGGCCGTCTGGATCAGCCCCCCCAGTTGGAACTGGTGGCTGAAATAGCGGGGCGCGGCCACCAGGTAGGGGAAGATAATGGCGATCTGGCCGTAACCGGAAGTGAACCAGGTCAGCCGCTTCTGCTGGCGCATCAGCTGACGGAAGTTGGCGTACACCCAGGCGAAACGGCCGGTGAAGCTGGCTTCCTCCTGGGCTTCGCCCTTGTAGAAGGCGATGCTCTCGCTGTTTTCCCGCAGCCGCACCAGGCTGAAACGGAAATCGGCCTCATAACGCTGCTGGTTGAAGTTGATGCCGATGAGCGGCCGGCCGATCTTGGCCGTCAGCCAGGTACCGGCGGCGGCGTATATAAGGGCCACCCACACCATATAGCCGGGGATGGCGATCTCGCCGCCGCCCACCGGCAGGACCAGCGGCCCCGACAACTTCCAGAGGATGGCCACGAACGACACCAGGGTAACGCCGGCCTTCAGGAAACCGAGGGCCAGCCGCAGGGTCAACGACACGAAAAGCTGCAGGTCCTCGCTTATCCGCTGGTCGGGGTTGTCGGTGCTGTTGTCAAGGAGCTGCAGCCGGTAGTAAGCCTGCCGGTCCAGCCAGGCGGCGAGAAAATCGCCTGTCATCCACCGCCGCCAGTTTATCTCCAGCATCTGCTGCAGATACTGCTCATAAACCGCGGTGATAATGAAGGCCACCGCCAGCAGGGAAAAAGTGCCCAGTTCATGCCAGAAAGCGCTGACATCGTACTCCTGCAGGGCGGTGTAGAAGCGGTTGTTCCACTCGTTGAGCAGCACCAGGATAAAGACGTTGCCGAGCGTCAGACCGACGATGGCCGCCAGCAGCGCCCAGGCCCGCCCCTTCTCGGCCGACCGCCAGTAGCCGCGGGTCAGCCGCCAGGTCTCACCGATAACGCCGTTTTTAAACATCGTTTATGTCCTCTCCCTGAGAAAACTTATTGCAAATGACATGTCTAGATTATAACCCATAGCCCGGCCGTTTTCATCCCCGAATATCTGGCACCCGCTCCGGCCGCCCGAATCCGCAGGGTTTTCCGCCGCCAGGGCGAATTTGACCAAGAGGCGAACTTCAGGGCCGTTCAGAAGCCTCCAGCTGCTAGGCGGCTTTGCCGGTCGTGCCGCGCCGACGGCCCAGGACGGGCCTAGTGCCGAGCGCGCCATGGATGGCGATGGCGCTCGGCCGCGTACAAGTGACGTACGCCAGCAAGCGACCGGCAAAACAACAACGCAGATGGGGGCTTATCAACGGCCTTACCATCAGGAGGCCCAATGCTTACAGCATGCACACTCTGCCCCCGCGCCTGCCGGATTAACCGCCTGGCCGGCCAGACCGGCTTCTGCCGGGCCGGCGGCCTGCCGTCGGTCGCCCTCGTCTCCCGCCACCGCTGGGAAGAGCCCTGCCTCTCCGGCAGCCGGGGCGCCGGCACGGTGTTCTTCGCCAACTGCAACCTCGGCTGCGTCTTCTGCCAGAATCACGCCATCAGCCAGGAAGGGCGCGGCCAGGAAATCACCGCGGCCCGCCTGGCCGCCATCTTCGGCGAGCAGCAGGCCGCCGGCGCCCATAACCTCGAACTCGTCACCCCCACCCACTACGTGCCGCAAATCCTCGAAGCCCTGGCCCTCGCCCGCCGGGACGGCTTCGCCCTGCCGGTCGTCTACAACACCAACGCCTATGAAACAGTCGACACCGTCGGCTTGCTGGCCGGCCAGATCGATGTCTTCCTGCCGGACCTCAAGTACCGCGACGACGCCCACGCCGAGCGCTACTCGGCCGCGCCCGCCTACTTCGCCCACGCCAGCCGGGCCATCGCCAAAATGGTTGAGCTCGCCGGCCCGCCGGTCTTTGACGCCGCCGGCCTGATGCTGAGCGGCGTCATCGTCCGCCACCTCGCCCTGCCGGGCCTGGCGGCCGACAGCCGCCGCCTGCTGGAGTGGCTGTGGCACACCTTCGGCCACGACATCTACCTCAGCCTGATGAACCAGTACACGCCGCTCCACCGGGCCGCCGACTATCGCGAAATCAGCCGCCGGCTGACCACCTGGGAATACGGCAAGCTCATCGACTACGCCGAGACCCTGGGGTTCGAAAACTGTTTCATCCAGAGCGGGCGGACGGCAACGGCCGACTATGTTCCGGCCTTCAACGGCGACGGCGTCGCCGGCCGAAACGAAAAGCCGGATGCAGGCGTTTAACCTGCATCCGGCTGATTTTTGCCGTCAGTTGCCGGCCACACCGACCAGCTTGGCCGTCGCCAGCGTGTGCCGGTTTATGTAGGCCGGGTCGGTGGACAGCGGCGCCGCCACATCGAGGGCGTAAATCACGAATTCGTACCTATGGTCCGCACTGCCTGTGTACGGTCCGGACCAGCCGTAATCGCCGGCGTCGTTCTTCGCCTGGATTATCCCGTCCTTCCAGGTCTTGCCCTGGGCGACAGCCTCCGGCAGGCCGCGGTAGGTCGCCGGGATGTTGTAAACCTGCCAGTGCAGCCAGGGCTTGCCGGTAACCAGGGCCGCCTCGTTGTCGATGCAGGTTATCAGCAAGGATTGCGTGCCGGCCGGGGCGTTCCGCCACTGAAGGGCCGGCGACTTATTGCCTGACTGATAATTGTGCTTGTCCGGCATACGCTGGCCATCGGCAAACGAGGTGCTGGTCAACGTGAAGGCAGCCTGGCCACCGGCGTCCGGCGCGGCAGCGTAGGCGACCGCGGAAAGAGCCGCAATAAGCCCGAGGACGATAATCAGTAACCTTTTCACCAAATCACCCCACCTTTCTTAATATACTTTTTTCAACATAATCAGCCCCATACCTGCAATAAAGTACCCGGACCCAGGCACACCACCGGCGGCAATTTTTCCCGGCCGGCAGGATTTTTCCGCCCCGGGGGGAATGGGTATTAAGCCGGACTTCTATTCCACCATCATAAGGAGCTGAACGTTTTGGATAAAACCGCCCTCAAACAGCAGGTCTGCAAGGCCATCTGGAACCATGCCGACGAAATCAAGCAGCTCGGCGACGCCATCCTCCGCGAACCCGAGCTTGGCTTCAAGGAAACCCGGACCGCCGAAAAAGTGGCGGCCGCCTTCGGGCACCACGCCATCGCCCATTCCACCGGCCACGCCCTAACCGGCGTCAAGGCCCGCCTCGCCGGCGGCCAGTCCAGGCGGACGGTCGCCGTCCTCGGCGAACTTGACGCCGTCACCTGCTTCGAGCACCCCTTCGCCAACCCCGAGACCGGCGCCGCCCACGCCTGCGGCCACTTCGCCCAGATCGCCGCCATGGTCGGCTGCGGTATCGGCCTAGCCAAATCCGGCGTCCTGCCCCACCTGGCCGGCGACGTCGTCCTATTCGCCGTGCCGGCCGAGGAATACGTCGAAATCGAATACCGTAACCGCCTCTGCCGCGACGGCAAGCTCACCTACCTCGGCGGCAAGCCCGAGCTCATCGCCGCCGGCGCCTTCGACGACATCGACATGGCGATGATGATCCACCTTGACACCACCGGCGAACACGGCCGGATCGTAAAAGTCGGCGGCACCAACAATGGCTTCGTCGGCAAAATGGCCCGCTTCGTCGGCCGCGAGGCCCACGCCGCCGGCGCCCCCCACCAGGGCATCAACGCCCTGAACGCGGCCATGCTGGCCATCATGGCGGTCAACGCCCAGCGGGAAACCTTCCGCGACGAAGACTACGTCCGCTTCCACCCCATCATCACCAAAGGCGGCGACCTGGTCAACGTCATCCCCTCCGACGTGCGGATGGAAAGCTATGTCCGCGGCCGGACGGTCGAGGCCATCCTCGACGCCAACCGCAAAGTCGACCGGGCCCTCAAGGCCGGAGCCGACGCCATCGGCGCCGCCGTCGAGATAACCGACCTGCCGGGCTACCTGCCGCTGTTCGAAGAGCCGAAGATGACCGAGCTTTTCGCCGCCAACGCCGCGTCCCTCCTGGGGGCGGCCGCCGTCAAGACGGCCGGCCACCAGGCCGGCAGCACCGACATGGGCGACCTCGCCCACATCATGCCTGTCATCCAGCCGTACATCGGCGGCGTCGAAGGCCTGGCCCACACCCGCGACTTCGCCGTCGTCGACCCGGAGATGGTCTACATCATGCCGGCCCTGATCATGGCGATGACGGTCATCGACCTGCTGGCCGACGACGCCGCCA
>JAEZLU010000223.1 GCA_023415075.1 Bacillota bacterium | reverse complement strand
TGGTGGAGACGAGGGGGTTCGAACCCCTGACCTCTTGAATGCGAGCCAAGCGCTCTCCCGACTGAGCTACGCCCCCATGTGCCAGAAAAGAAGTCTAGTAGTATTGTATAACAGGCCGGCCGATTTTGCAAGTCAAACCTGTTTTGTCAACTTGGCCAGAGCCTGCTCCTCGGCCGGGATGCGCACCGCCAGCAGCAGCCAGGCGTTTAGCAGGCTGGCGACCGCTGCCGTCAGCCAGGCGCCGAAGATGAGCGGCAGGGCGGGCAGTTCAAGCGCGACGGCCAGGTAGTTGGGGTGGCGGAGAAAGCGGTAGGGGCCGCGGCGGATACGCGGGTCGCCAGGAGTTACCAGTATGCGGGTGCACCACCGGCGTCCCAGGCTGGCAATGCTCCAGTAGCGAAGCAGCTGGGCGGTCAGAAACAATCCGAGCCAGAGCAGCCAGTGACTGTCAGGGGCCGGCCCCCGCCAGAGGCCCTCGACCAGCAGGCCAACTAGCCAGCCTGTATGGAGGAGGATGAACAGCGGGTAATGGTCTGCCCCGTATTCACGGGCGCCGCGGGCCAGCAGCCACCGGCGATTGGCTGCCGCCAGCCGGAGCTCAGCCAGCCGCTGGCCGGCGATAAAGACCACCGTACCGATGAGCCAGCCTACCACCGGAAAAGCACCTGCTCAGCGCTGAAGCCCGGCCCCAACGCCAGCATTAGGCCATAGCGACTGGCGGCCGGCTGGCGGCGCAGGAACTCGGCCAGTACGAACAACACGGAAACGCTCGACATATTGCCGTAATTGGCAAGGACGCTGTAGGCAGCCGACAGGTCGACCGCCGGCAGGCCAAGACTGTCGGCGTAGGCTTCCAGCACTTTGGCACCGCCGGGGTGGGCGATGCAGTAGGCGATTTCCTCCTTGGCGACACCCCACTGACGGCAGGCGGCGATTACCAGTTCAGGCAAGTAACGACGGACGATCGTCGGTATGTCGCGGGAGAATCTGACTTTGAGGCCGGTCTCGACGACGTCCCAGCCCATGACGTCCTCGGTGTCGGCAAACAGGGTGCTGTGGGTACCGAGTATTTTCGGCCCCTTGCCGCCGGCGGCGACAACGACGGCGGCGGCGCCATCGGCGAAAATGCCGGCGCCAACGAGGTTGGATTTGGAAAAGTCGTTGCGCTGGAAGGTCAGGCTGCAGAGTTCGACCGTCACCAGCAGCACGGGCCGCTCCGGCACGGCGGTAACAAGTTCAGCCGCTCGGGCCAGGCCGCTGACGCCGCCGGCACAGCCCAGGCCCCACACCGGCAGGCGGGCGGCATGGGACGACAGGCCCAGCCGCTGAATAAGCTGAGCATCAAGGGTTGGCGTAGTTATGCCGGTGGAAGAGACAAGGATAACGGCACCGATGTCGCCCGGTTCCAGCCCCGAGTCGGCCAGGGCCTCGGCGGCAGCAGCCTCGGCCAGTTGGCCGGCGACTTCGCCATACTTCAGGTTGGCCTCGGCGAAGGAGTGCTCGGCAGCGTACCAGTTGAGCGGCTGAGCCAGGTGGCGAACGGCGATGCAGGCGTTATCGAAGACCGGTAGCAGGCGTTCCAGTTGATCGAGTTTTTCCCGGAACAGGCTGGCGGCAAAATTCTTGATGTCCTCCTGACGGACAGCGTGCGGCGGCAGGGCCAGCCCGACGCCGGACACTCGCGGTCCGGGCATAAAACCACCCCGTTCATAGCGCATTCTAGCATACACTATGAGACGGGGCGGCAAAAAATTACTCTTCGAGGGTAGCGGCAGCCTCGGAGGCCGGTAGCTCCTGCACCGTCCGCAGCTTGCGCTCAATGGTGCGGGATTTCTGGGCGGCCGTCTCGATGGAATTACTGGCCTCTTGCAGCTTCTTCTGGGTTTTATCCAGCATTTCGCCGAAACGGCCGAACTCGGTCTTTACGGCGCCTAGCAGCGCCCAAACCTCACTGGAGCGCTTTTCCACCGCCAATGTCTTGAAGCCCATCTGCAGGCTGTTGAGGAGAGCGGCCAACGTCGTCGGGCCGGTGACGACTACCCGGTAATCCCGGAGGAGGATATCGGATAGGCCCGGCCGGCGAAGGACTTCGGCATACAGGCCTTCCACCGGCAGGAAGAGGATAGCGAAGTCGGTGGTATGGGGCGGGTCGATGTATTTTTCCCGAACCGCCCTGGCCTCGGTTTTGACGCGGGCTTCGAGGGCCTTGGCCGCTTCCTCGGCCAGCTGGGGGTTGGCCTGCTCCTGGGCGTCCAGTAGCCGCTGATAGTCTTCCTGGGGAAATTTGGCGTCGATAGGCAGCCAGACGACGCCCTGGTTCTTATCGCGGCCGGGCAGCCGGACGGCGAATTCGACCCGTTCGCCGCTGCCGGGCTTGGTGGCGACGTTGCTGGCGTACTGCTCGCTTGTCAGTATCTGCTCCAGCAGGTTGGCCAGATGGATCTCGCCCCAGATGCCGCGGGTCTTGACATTGGTCAGCACCCTTTTGAGGTCACCGACCCCCGAGGCCAGCGTCTGCATTTCGCCCAGTCCTTTATGGACAAGCTCAAGGCGTTCGCTGACCAGGCGGAAGGATTCGCCCAGCCGCGTCTCCAGGGTAGTGTGGAGCTTTTCGTCTACCGTCGCCCGCATTACTTCCAACTGGCGGTTGTTGTCGGCCTGCAGGAGTTTCAGACGCTCCTCGACCGTCTCCCGCAGCCGCTCGAGTTTTTGTTCGTTGCTCTGGGTCAGGGCCAGCAGCTGACGGGAAAAGGCGTCAAGCTGCCCGGTCTGCAGCTTTACGATATCGGTCATGCGGGCCAGCACCGAATCGCTCAGCCGGCGCAGAGCGTCGCCATTTTCGCGCCTACTGAGGGCAAATTCCTCCTTAAGCGCCCGCTCCAGCCGCTCCTGGTTCTCTTGGCCGCTGCGGCCACGGGCCAAGGCGAAGGCTACCAGGATGAGAACGGCGATATTAAGGCCGAGTGATACGATCAGTAGTGTTTCTGCCACGCGCTGGCCTCCTTTTGCGTAGTTTATTCTTATGTTCCAGAAGCCTCTTGGGACTGCTTGGGTCTACGGACCACAGTTTCCGGCCGTCGATAAAGCCCCGTCGCCTTGTCGAGCCTGGTGGGAGCCCGTCCACCGCGTTGCTGTGGCAGTTCGCGCTCTTCAGGCCTACTGGCGTACGGGGCTTTCCTGAGCAGCTTTTATCGCCGCTGCTATTACCTATACTTTTATACTTTTGCGCCGCACTCGGGGCAGAACTTGACGCCTGGCGACAGTTTTACGCCGCACTGGCTGCAGTGGGCAGCCCGCTTGACCGGCTCGCCGCACTCCGGACAGAACTTGGCGTTGGTCGCCAGCGGCGCCTCGCACTTGGGGCAGCTGGCCCGGATGGTCTCCCGCCAGTTCTCCTTGCCAAGCTTCTTGTCCTCCTCGGCCATCGCCGCGTGGGCCCATACTTCCTCGACCGAGCGGCTGGCCTGGGCTGCCGACATCTCGACCCCCAGATCGGGAGCACAGTCTTTGCACAAGCCCCGCTTGGTGTTCCAGCAACTGGCGCGACAAACCCAGCCCGAACAGCGCGGACACTGGACGAAATCGGGTTTGATTTCGGCGATCGCTTTTTCCAGGGCCTCGTCGTGAGCCTTGTGGTACATCGCCGAGCGGGCCCGCTCGCCGAGGTTGGCCGCCGTGCCGAAAATGCCGCCGAACACGCTGCTGGCCGCGTCTAATACGCCGGAAACCGTGCCGGTGACAGACGCCTCGAACTCGGTGCGATACCCGGTTTGGCACCGGTTGCAAATGAATTCGAACTGGAAGCCCCGATCGGTGCTTAAATCATTATAGTTGCTTACGAACTGGATTTTTCCGGCCATAAATTTTCCCCTTTCTTCTCGCTACCCGTTACATTCCCATCGAGAATTTCTTGTAGCCGGCGGGGACTTCGAACAGGTCGGCGTCCGGTTCGCCCAGCTTAATGTTGCGGAATTCCTGCCACCATTTGCCGTCCTCGGCCGCCGTCTTCACCGGCAGCATCCCGTCGACCATCAGCCATTGCAGCATTGCCTGCCGGCGGCCCTCGCTCTGGACGACTATCCGGTATTTATTGGTCAGGTAACCGTTTACGGTCTCGCTGCCCAGAAGGGTACGCTCAACTTCGCCGGGGACGGCCTCGCCGCCGGCTACCATGTTTTCCAGCCTGAGGGTCTGCTCCATATACATCTTCTCGGTCGGCATTAACAGCCAGACGACTTTCTTGTCCATGCGGGTGATGCTTACCATGCCGGCGGTCTCAAACCGTGCTTTGTCTTGGGCAAAATACATTTTCCCCTGCATTGTGTCTTTGCCGTGATGGACGAAGACATCGGCAGAAAAGCCGGCCGCTGACGCCACGAAGACCGGCCCGGCAATGAGAAACATGGCCAGGGTCAATACTATACTTATTCGCCTGAGCATTCCACAACACCCCTTAAATTAGTCATTATCGGAAAAATTCGGTAAATATGGCCAAACTCCCTGCCGCGGCGGCAAAGATTTTTCCGGCGGCGGCCGGCTGACGGATAGCCGAGCGGCGACCGGTGAAAACTAGTTCAAAGGAGGTCATCGCATGCCCGGCGACCGCACTATTTTTGCCAGTTTCCCTTCCAGCGGCAAGGCCAGGAAGGCTTCGGCGGCCCTTGCCGCCGCCGGTTTCACCGATGTGCATATCCGCCGCGCAAGCCGCTTCGGGGTTTCGCAGGACGCCCACATAAACGACCCTATATCCCACCAGGCCGAGTCGTTGGCTGCCCTCACCCTCTACTCGACCAATGTTCCCAATGACGAGGACAGCGCTACCAGGGTCCTGCTGGCAGCCGACCCTTCGGTAAGCGGTCTGAGCGCCCGCGGCTACGGTATGGCAGGCGGTCAGGCGTTTACGCTGGTGGCCTTCGTACCGGAGCCGCAGGTTGAGGCGGCGGTGGCCATTATCAAAGAAAGCGGCGGCGATGTTTGACCGCCGGCCGGGAGGTGAACCATGACGGCAAAAAATTCTCAGGACAAGCAAGGCAAACAGGGCAAACAGCCTGTCCAGCCCCGCTCAGGCAGCCAAGTCGCCAAACCCAAATGACCGAACAGCGGACGGTAGGCTGCCGTCAGTTCCGCTAACCAGGGAGGAATGCGCCATCAGACCAACTGTGAAAGCCGACGCCGACTATGGTCCCGATAACCCCGAGCCCTTGGGCCTGAAAGACTCGGCCGCGGTTCGCGACCCCTCGAAAGACGCCCTGCACGCTGCGATGGAGTACATCCTCGGCAACCCTTCACCAGAGTCCGCAGAACAGCAAACGGCCGCCAGGCTTACCGGCGGGGCCGAATGACTGCCGGTCTCCGGGCGGTGAACAATAAAAAGGACGGGATAATCCGTCCTTTTTATTGTTATAGAAGCCGCAGGAAAAGCAAAAATTGCAGGGGAAAGACTAGCAGCAGGTAAACAACGGTGGTGACGATAAAGGCGGCCATGGTGATATGTACGTTGAGGTTCTGCATTTTAACGGTTATCACCGCAAGGATGCCGGTAGGGGTAGCGGCCACAACGGCAACCGTCTTGAGGGCGATCGGATCGGCTACGACCGGCAGGGCCAAAAGATAGCTGAGTACAGGTGCGGCAACAAACTTGATCGGAATGAGCTCAAGCGTATCGCGCCAATAGCGGCGCATCTCGCCAAAATCCATCGAGTGACCCACCGGGATAAGCGCCATCCAGGCCGCCAGATGAACCAGGGGGTCGAACAGGGCACCGGCCCAGGCTGGCCGGGGGACACCATAATAATAAAGCACCGCCCCTACCAGCAGGCCGACAACCGCCAGCTGGTTGCGGTTGAAAATGACCGCGGCCAGCGTAAGCCCGGTGCCTTGGCCTGAGCCGCTTTGCGCATAGTACTGGGCAATGGGAAAACACACCAGAAAGGTGAACGCCGCCACCAACAGGGTTATCAGCTGTGTGTAGACAAAACCGGCTTCACCAAACAGGATGAAGGCCGAAACGCCGCCCAGCGTCAGTCCGTTGGACAGCGTCGCCGCTATGACATAACTCCCCTGGTCTATGCTTGTGGCATATTTAGCTTTGACCCGGATAAAGCCGAAGAAACCGGGGATTAGGCTGGCGATTATGCCAAAGGCCGGCAGCCAGGCAAACTCGGCCGTCAGGCGGGTAGCCCAGGCGCCGAGGACAGCGAGCAGCGGATAAAGGGCCTGGACGCTTATCGTCATCATTTGCTGGAAAAAGCCCTCGCCAAGTTTTTGCTGACGGCGGCACAGATAGCCGATAATCAGCGGCAACAGCAGGTCGGCCACGAAATAGGCGGCTTTTGCGGTAATATCCATCAGGCAGGCTCCTTAGCAGCTTGGACATTTATTAACAAATTTCCGCATACCTGCGGCGAATCCTGCCTGGCAAACAAGGCCCAGCGTGCTGCCTAATCGGCAGGCGTGCGCAGCCCGGCCAGTATTCCATCGATTTCCTGACGATCAGCCTCCCTGGCGTATACGGCGCCCCAGCCTTTCTGCATCTGGAAAAGGCCGTCATAAGCAACATCGTAGTAAGATTTTATTATATGGGGAATGTCCCGTTCGGCGAGAATGGCGGCCAGCAGTTGGGCCTCGAACTGGTTGTCGATGACGGCGACCTTTACATAACCTTCCATACGGCGCCTCCTTTCGTTCATTCTCATTATAATTAACCCTGGCGAAATATGCAAAAAAGAAGAACTCGCCCGGCGGGCGAGTTCTTGCGGCTAGTAGCGCCGGGCACCGATATAATGCTCGGTGAAGAACGGATCATCGAGTTCGGAAATGGTAACTTTGGCGGCGCTTGAGCTGGCGTGGATGAATTTGCCGTTGCCCATATAGAAACCGACATGAGACGCACCCGGCTTATAGGTTGTGAAGAAGACAAGATCGCCTTCCCGGAGAGCGCTCTTTTCCACCGGCGCGCCTGTGGCATATTGCTCAGCCGCCGTCCGCGGCAAAGTTATGCCGTTCTCCTTCATCACGTACTGGGTGAAGCCCGAGCAGTCGAAGCCCTGGGTAGTTTCCCCGCCCCACACGTAGGGAACGCCCATATATTTCTGGGCGGTGGTCACTATGGCATGGCCGTCGCCGCTTGAAGCCTGCGGCGCATTGGCGGCCGGCGTCGTACTCATCCCCAGAACTTTGGCAAGGTCGCCGCCGCCCTGGCTCAAACCGTTGAACAGCTTGCCGAACAGGAAGCCCAACAGGATATTAACAATACTCGACCCTGAACCTTTATCGGCTACAGTCGGCGCTGTCAGGCCCGAGAGCGGCGCTGCTGCGGCGGGAACCGCCGGAACAGCCAGCATAACGCTGAACGTCAGAAGAATCATCAAGGCGATTTTTGATTTGTAGCGGTTCATATATCAACCTCCTCGCTAGCGAAAAATGACCGGCCTTCGCCGGGTCCCAATAATAATACCATAGTTAAGATGTTATGTAAAGACGTTGGCCAAAAAACAAAACCCGCTCCGGTCGTCGCTGGCGGGTTGGATTATTGCCGGCAATATTCGGCTAAACTTGCAGGCATTGGACTATTTCGATATTGGACTGGTCGCCGAGCTGAATATATTCCCCGTCGGTCGTCTTGACAGTGATCCGGTCCCAGGAAATCCAGTCCATAAAAATTACTTCCGCCAGGCGCCCGTCGCTCAGCTTGACGATCGAACCGACAAAATAGTCTTTGAGATTGTTCAGAAACACGGTGACCATGCCGGCATCGAGTTTGTCGAACATGTTTTCAAACAAGGTCTTGATAACGACGAACGGCGTGACGCTGTGACGGTATACCCGGTCGGAGGTCATTGCGTCATACATGTCGGCGATAGCGATTATCCGTGCGCAGGCGGTTATTTTATCGCCGCGGATACCCTGC
Organism: Bacillota bacterium; assembly: GCA_023415075.1. GTDB lineage: Bacteria > Bacillota > Negativicutes > Sporomusales > UBA7701 > JAEZLU01. Next base: position 15,100 of record JAEZLU010000223.1, on the reverse strand, counting down.
GGGTAACCGCTGCCGTCCAGGCGCTCGTGATGCTGGGCGACGCCGGACAGAACGTAGTCTGCCAGCACCTTGGCCTTCCGCAGCATATCGTAGCCGAGGGCGGCGTGCTGCTTCATCACTTCCATTTCCTGCCCTTTCAGCGGTCCCGGCTTATTGAGAATCTCCGGGGGTATCATGGCCTTGCCTACGTCGTGTAGCAGTCCGGCCAGTACAAAGTCCTTGTGCTGCTCGCCTTCGTAGCCGAGCCACTTGCTGAGAACGGCGGTGATTATGGCGACGTTGACCGAGTGCTGAAATGTGTAGTTGTCGATGTTCCTCAATGATTGAAGGTAGCCGAGAACCCCCGGTGTGGCTGCTAGCGTGACCAGGGCGTTGTTGGACAGGTCTTGCATCTGCTCGATGGGCACTTCCTGAAAGTAGCGAATCTCATCAAATGCCTGGCGGACAATGGATACGGTCTGTTCATACCGGGCGCTGCAGAGGATCCTCTCCGACAACCGCCGTTTGCGAGCCTTTTCGCTTTCGGCGTCATCCTCGAGAATAATCACACCATCGTATTCGCTCATCGCCAGCCGATGGATCATAGTTCCGCTGAGCACTGTATTACTGCTGAGCATGACCTTGCCCTGCTCTGACAGCACATCCACCCCGACAACCATGCCTGGCTGCAGTTCGCTAATGGTACACCGCCGGTATTTCACTGCCACAATTTCAGCCCCCCAAGCGCACTGGTTGTGACGTTTTTACAAAATCCCCCATAATGACTAACATATTATCATGTTCTATCGGCCATTGCTATTTCCTGCTAGTTTCTAAATTGTTTGCTATTTGTTGCCCCGCCGGCGGCTCGCAGCCAGTACGGCCAGCCGCTCAGCCAAAAAGTCGGTGAGTTGCCCGGGCCGGCAGCGCCATTCCCAGTTACCGCCTACAATGGCGGGTGTATTCATCCTGGCCGAGCTGTCCAGTCCGAGGATATCCTGCAGGGGAATGACCGCCAAGGCGGAGCGGCATTGATAGGCCAGCTCGATGAGCCGCCAGGCGATGTCGCCGCCGCCCAGGTAACGGTCGGCGCAGGCCGTACCCTCCCGCACTGCCGCTAATTCTTTGTACCAACCCCAGGCGGTGTCGTTGTCGTGGGTACCCGGATAGACGACGGTGTCCGGTTCACAGGCGAGCGGCAGGGGATCGCCGCTGCCGTCGCAGCCGAAAGCGAACTGGAGTACCCGCATTCCCGGGTAGCCGAAGCTTTTCCTGAGTTCGATAACGTCGGGGGTAATTATGCCAAGGTCTTCGGCAATCAGCGGCAGCTTGCCAAGCTGCCGTTCAAGGGTGGCGAAGAAGTGGCCGCCCGGCCCTGGACACCACTGGCCGCTTTCGGCAGTTTCGGCGCCTGCCGGCACGGCCCAATAGCCGGCAAAGCCACGGAAGTGATCGACGCGGATGACGTCGACCAAGGCCAGGAGATTGCCGAACCGCTCCCGCCACCACCGGTAGTCGTCTTTGGCCATTTCGTCCCAAGCGTATAATGGATTGCCCCATAGCTGTCCGGTTTTGCTGAAGTAGTCGGGCGGCACGCCGGCGACGGCTAGCGGCTGGCCGGCGGCATCCAGTTGGAACAGCCGACGGTTGGCCCAAACGTCGCTGGAGGCATGGGCGACAAAAATCGGCAAATCACCGACCAGGCCCAGCCCTTTGCCGTTCGCGTAACGGCGGATGGCTTGCCACTGCCGGTGGAAGACGTGTTGGAGAAAAGCATGGTAGCCTATCTCGCCGGCGAGCAGCCGGCGGTAAAGTTCGACGGCGGCCGGCCGCCTCTCGGCGATGTCGGGCGGCCAGCACCACCAGCGATTGTCGCCGAAATGGCCGGTCAACGCCATATAAAGGGCATAATCGTCCAACCAGCCGGCATTTTCCCGGCAGAAGCGGTCATAGGCCTCGTCGGCGGTAAACCGGCCGTAGGCCAGGCGAAACAAGCCGCCTTTGTACCTGCCGGCCGCCTGGTAGTCGACCCGCTCGGCGGCAATGGCGGCCAGGCCGCATTCCTCGCGGGCGGCCGCCACTTCGGCGGCGGTGAGCAGTCCATCGGCCATCAGGTTGTCGATGTCTATCAAGAGCGGCTCGCCGGCGAAGGCCGATATGCTCTGGTAGGGGGAGTTCCCGAAGCCCAGGGGGTTGAGGGGCAGTATTTGCCAGTAGTCTTGGCCGGCTGCGGCCAGAAAGTCGACGAACTCGCAGGCTTCGGCCCCCAGGCCGCCGATCCCGTGGTCGGACGGCAGCGAGGTGGGATGGCAAAGAACCCCGCACCGCCGGCCGGTCTCCCCGTTGACAGTGGCGACAAGCAGGCGTCCGCTGAGCGGCGGCAGAGTCAAAGCCAGCAGTCCGCCGACCACTGGCACCTCGCCGCAGTCGGCCAGTAGGTCGAATAATAGGCCTGATTGCCGCCAATGGCTGAGGTCTACCTCCACCCGGGTGGCAGCTTGGCTGCGGTTGATAAGGACAACCGCCAGGTTATCCGTGCAGGCCTGGCCGAAATGGTCCCGGCCGCCTTCGTGCCAGCGGAGGTAGCCGAATACGTCGGCATGCGGCGCCAGCGGCTGCCAGGCGCCGCTACGCAGGACAGGATAGGCGTTCCTAAGGCCGATGACCTTCTTATACCAGTCCTGCAGCGCGACTTCCTCGCGGCCCCAGGGAAAGGTCCGCCGGTTGAGCGGCTCGCCGTAGCCTTCGAGACCGGTTTCGTCGCCGTAATACACGCAGGGGACGCCGGGAAAGGTCATCTGCCACAGGGCCAAAAGCTTAAGCCGGCTGATGGCCAGCCGGCGCTCGTCGGCGCCGAGGCGCTGACGAAGCTGCTGACTGTAGGGCAAGTCGGCCGGTCCCTCGTAGCCGCCCAGCAGGGTGAGGGCCCGCGGTACGTCGTGGCTGCCCACCAGGTTGAAGGCGGCGTGGAAGTTCTCCCGCGGATAGTTTTCGTAAAGGCTGTAGAGCGTTTCGCCGACATCCTCTGCCGGCCGGCGGCCGAGCAAAAAGTCGAGGGCAGCCTGGCGAAAGGGATAATTGGTGACGGCGTCCAGCTCGTCGCCGCTGAAGTAGCTCCGGAGCTGGCTGTAGCTAACTTTATGGGAGGCGTCCTCCCATACCTCGCCGATAATCACCGCTTCAGGGTCAGTGGCCTTTACCGCCTGCCGCAGCAGGCGAATGAATTTGTCGGGCAGTTCGTCGGCGACGTCGAGGCGCCAGCCCTTGGCCCCCAGGCGCAGCCATTGTTTGACGACGCTGTCCTGCCCGCCGACGATGAAGTCAAGATAGGAGGGATTGAGCTCGTCGACATTGGGCAGGGCGTCTACGCCCCACCAGGATTCATAGTCGTCCGGATGGTCACGGAAACGGTACCAGGAATAGTAGGGCGAAGCGGTTGACTGGTAGGCACCCACTCCAGGGTAACGGCCTTCCTTGTTGAAGTAAATACTGTCACTGCCGGTGTGGCTGAAAACGCCGTCAAGGATGACGCTGATGCCAAGCTCGCCGGCTTTGGCGCAAAGCTGACGGAAAAGCTCGTTGTCGCCAAACATGTTGTCGATGTTCTTGTAGTCGGCAGTATCGTACTTGTGATTGCTAGGGGCCTCGAACACCGGATTGAGGTAGAGAGCGCTTATCCCCAGTTCCTTGAGATATGGCAGCTTGGCGATGACGCCAGCCAGGTTGCCGCCGAAAAAGTCGTAGGCCAGGATGCGGCCAGTCTCCCGCTCGCGCACGTAGACCGGGTCATCCTGCCAGTAGGCATGAATAAGGCTACCCGGTTTGGCGTTCAGCACCTTGCCTTCAGGGTTGCCATTGTAAAAGCGGTCGACGAAAATCTGGTAGACGACCGCGTCCTTGAACCAAGCCGGGGTGACGACCCGCGGACGGTGGACGGTTATCTGGAAGGAAGGCGGCGGCGTGTCGTAAATAGCGCCGATGCCGCCGGTCTGACGGCTGTTGTTGCCGTAATAGAAGGTGGTCCCGCCGCTGTCGATGATGAAGTAGTACCAGATTAGGCAAGGTTCGGCCGGCACCGTTAAGGTGGCACGGTACACCCGGCCCCCGCCGGACATCTCGGCAGGCTTCATCGGCAGGCGCTGCTCGCCGCGGCCGTCCCGCCAGGTCCTGAGCTCGACCGTTAGCGCCGGCCGCGAGCTGTCGACCGACAGGGCGAGAGAAATTTCCTGGCCACAAGAAACAGCCCCGAAGGGGCTGCGGTAGACAGGCAGGCGTGAGTTGTGAACTAGCCATTCGCCCATCCGGCTATCATCCTTTCGCTCAATACTCGCTGATCGGCACCGGGTGGATATTCCAGATGCCGATGGCGTATTCGCTCACCGTATGATCGCTGGAGAAAATGCCGGAGCGGGCGATGTTGTTGGCCGACATCTTACACCAGGTCGGCCGGTCGCGGAACAGGGCGTCCACCTTGGCCTGAGCGTCTGTATAGGACGCGAAGTCCTGCAGTTCGAAAAAGTCGCCTTTGCCGTGAACTAGGTAATCGTACAGCGGTCGGAATTCGTCCGGACCACTGGGCAGGGTGCCGTCGACCAACTGGTCGATGATCCTCCGCAGCCGCAGGTCGTCGTTATACAACTGGCGCGGGTTGCACTGGTCGTTGGCGCAGATCTCGATAACTTCCTCGGCCCGCAGGCCGAAAATGACGATATTGCTGTCGCCGACCGCTTCACGGATCTCGATGTTGGCGCCGTCGAGGGTGCCTACGGTTATCGCCCCGTTCATCATGAATTTCATGTTGCCGGTGCCGGAAGCCTCCTTACTGGCAGTAGAAATCTGCTCGCTGACGTCGGCGGCGGGGATGATCAGTTCGGCCAGCGACACCCCGTAGTTCTCGATGAATACGACCTGCATCTTCTGGTTGACGGCCGGGTCGCTGTTGACAAGGGTTGCCACCACATTGATGAGCTTGATGACCTTTTTCGCCAGGAAGTAACTGGGAGCGGCCTTGCCGGAAAAAATGAAGGTGCGGGGCACGACGTCGAGGCCGGGATTTTCCTTAAGCCTCATGTACAGGTCGAGAATCCGCAGGACGTTCAGGAGCTGGCGCTTATAAACATGAATGCGCTTTACATGGATGTCGAACAGCGAGTTTTCGTCGACAGTCAGGTTGTACCTGTTCTTGATAAAGGCGGCTAGCGCCGCTTTGCGGCCAAGCTTGATAGCCGCCAGCTTTTCCTGGAAGGCTGCATCGCCGGCGAAAAACAGCAGGCGGCTAAGGTCGGTGGGGTGGTACACCCAGCTGGGGCCGACGGTGTCGGTGATCAGGCGGGCCAGCGCCGGGTTAGCTTTCAAGAGCCAGCGGCGGTGGGTGATGCCGTTGGTTTTGTTGTTAAATTTATAGGGAGTGTACTGGTAAAAGAGATTCATTGATTCTTTTTTGAGGATTTCGGTGTGGATTTTGGCCACGCCGTTGACACTGTGGCTGCCGGCAACCGCCAGGTGGGCCATCTTTACGAAGCCATCGGCGGTTATCGCCATGGCGGCGATCCGGTCCCATTCCCCAGGGTAGAAGTGCCAAAGGTCGCGGCAGAAGCGCTCGTTGATTTCATGGACGATTTCGTAGATACGCGGCAGTAGGCTCTGGAAAATGTCGATCGGCCATTTCTCGAGCGCCTCCGGCATAATGGTGTGGTTGGTGTAGGATATGGTGTTGGTGGTGATCCGCCAGGCCTCGTCCCAGCCCAGCCCTTCCTCGTCCATGAGAATGCGCATCAATTCGGGCACTGCCAGGGCCGGGTGGGTATCATTGATATGAATGGCTACCTTCTCCGGCAGCAGCCTGATATCACCATGCTTTTTCTTCAGGGTGCGGAGAATGCTCTGGATGCCGGCAGAAACCAGGAAGTACTGCTGCTTGAGCCTTAAAAGGCGTCCTTCGTAATGAGTGTCATCAGGGTAGAGGATTTCCGAGATAGCCTCGACCGAGTACTTGTACTCGACCGCCTTGAGGTAGTTGCCCTGATTGAAGGAGGCAAAATCCATGCCGCCCTCGACCGGTTCAGCACTCCAGAGGCGGAGGGTGTTGACGGTGTTGTTGCGATAGCCGATGATCGGGATGTCATAGGGTACTGCCTGCACCGAGCCGAAGGAGTCGCCGAACTTGACGATAACGGCTTTATCGATTTTCCGGTACTCCCAGATGCTGCCGTTTTTCAGCCAGTTGTCGGGATGCTCGACCTGGTCGCCGCCGATGATCTTCTGCTCAAATAGGCCGTATTTATAGCGGATACCACAGCCGTGGCCCGGAAGTTCGAGGGCGGCCAACGAGTCGAGGAAACAGGCCGCCAGGCGGCCGAGACCTCCGTTGCCGAGGCCGGCGTCGTGCTCCTGCTCTTCCAGCTCCCCGTAATCAACGCCCATTTCTGCCAGCGCTTCGACCCACAGGTCGCGGACCCCCATGGCCCGCAGGTAGCTGTCGAGCAGCCGGCCCAGCAAAAACTCTATTGAAAAATAGTAAACCTGCTTTTCGCCTTTGGCGGAGTACTGACGGTTGGTGTTGACCCAGCGTTTGCCGATGTAATCGCGGATCAGGCTGCCCAGGGCATTGTACTTATCCTGGGCCGAAGCCTCTTCCAGGCTTTTGCCGTGGAGGGCCTGCAGCCTGTCGACGAAGGTGACCTTAAATTGCTCCTTATCGGTCAGCATAACGTCCCCCTGTTCACTTCAGGCGGTCATAGACGGCCGCGTATTCAGCGGCAGAACGCTGCCAGCTGAAATTAGCCGCCATCGCCGCTTTCACGATTTTCGCCCAAGCCGCCGGCTCGCGGTAAAAACCCGTGGCCCGGCGAATGGTGTACAGCATATCCTGGGCATTGGCGCTGGTAAAGCTAAAACCGTTCCCTTGGTCAGTATATTCGCTGTAGGCGCTAATTGTATCCTTGAGGCCGCCCGTCTCCCGCACCAGCGGCACGCAGCCGTAGCGGAGGGCGATCAATTGACCGATGCCGCAGGGTTCGGCCAGGGAGGGCATCAGGAAAAGGTCGGCGGCGGCGTATATTTTATGGGCCAGCGCTTCGTCGAAGTATATGTTGGCCGACAATTTGTCAGGATAGCGGTGGCCGGCCACGCGGAACATGCTCTCATACTTTTCGTGGCCGGTGCCGAGAGCGACAAGCTGGACATCCTCGGCCAGCAATTCATCGAGGATTTCGGCAATAAGACCGAAGCCCTTGGCCTCCACCAGACGGGATACCATGGCGATCATCATGGTTGCCGGCTTTACCGGCAGGCCGAGGTATTCCTGCAGCCGGCTTTTGTTGTCCTGCTTGCGGCCGATCGAACGCGCGGTGTAGTTTTTGTAGATCAGCTTGTCCGTGGACGGGTTGTAGACCTCGTAATCAAGGCCGTTCAGGATGCCCAGGAAATCGCCGCCCCGCCTGCGGAGAGCTCCATCCAGGCTCCAGCCGGCCTCGGGGGTCAGGACTTCCTCGGCGTAGGTGCGGCTGACTGTCGTTACGGCGTCGGCAAAGGCTATCCCACCTTTGAGGTAGTTGACCTTTCCGTAGTACTCCAGTTTGTCTTCGGTCAGGTAGTACTGCTCGTCGAGGTCCAGCAAGTCACCGAGAACGATCTTGTCGAACACGCCCTGATATTCGATGTTGTGGATGGTCAGCACCGTCCGCAGGCCGTCGTAAGCCGGCCCGGCATAGTGGGCCTTGAGGAGAACCGGCAGCATGGCGGTATGCCAGTCGTGACAGTGGATAATGTCGGGAGCAAAATCCAGATGCGGCAGTGCTTCAAGTACCGCCCGGCAAAAGAAAGAGAAGCGCTCGCCGTCATCGCCAAAGCCGTATAGTCCCTGACGCTTGAAGTAATATTCGTTGTCGATAAAGTAGTATGTAATCCCGTCGTATTCCAGCTTCTCGATACCGCAGTACAGGCGCCGCCAGCCCAGGGGTATTTCCAGGCGTTTTGTGTAAGCCATCTGCTCCCGCCAGGTGGCGGGGATATCGACGTATTTCGGCAGGATGACCTGTGTTTCGACGCCCTGCCTGGCCAGCTCCTTTGGCAGCGAGCCGACAACGTCGGCCAGCCCGCCGGTTTTTATAAAGGGAACTGCCTCGGCGGCGACAAACAATACTTTTTTCGCCATCAAACAATCATCCCTTTCTCGATTACCATGACGTAGTTCTTATCGCCTATCAACCTCTTGGAGTTGGTTATCTTCACATCTTTGTCGCAGATGACATTTTCCAGCACGGCGTTGGGACCGATTTCACACTTCTGCATGATTATACAGTTATTTACATAAGCCCCGCGGTGAATCCGCACGCTGCGGAAGATGATGCTGTTTTCCACCCGGCCCTCGATGAGGCAGCCGTTGGCGACCAGGACATTGCCGGCAGCCACGAAATCCTGGTATTTGGCCGGCGGTTCGTCCTTGACCTTGGTGTAAACCGGCCCGGATTTGAGGAAGAGGTCTTGCCAGACATCGGGTCGCAGCAGGTCCATGTTGGCCTTGTAGTAAGCCTGGACGGAATTGATCTTGGCCATGTAGCCCTGGAAAGGGAAGCCGTATATTTTATAATTGTCGATATGCCTGATGATCCCGCCTTTGAGAAAGTCATACTCGCCCCTGGCGATGCAGTCTTCGATTATCTGCAAAAGAAGTTCCTTGCTCATAATAAAAGTCTCGAGGCACAGCGGACCGCCGGTTATCCGGCCGGTGGTTACGTGGAGGTCGGTGACCCGGCCGTCCGCGCCCAGGGTGGGCACGGTGGCCTGGGAGTAATATTTGCCTGGGCCGGGCTGCTCGTCTTTATAGACGATGGTTATGTCGGCCCGCTTTTCCTGATGGAAGCGGAAGGCTTCCCGGTAATCGGTGTTATAGATGATATGGCTGCCGGTCATTATTACATAGTCCTGGTGGCTGCGGCGGAGAAAGTCGGCATGGGTGTGAAAGTGCTCGAGATCGCCCTTGTAGATACTATTGGCATAATGAAGATGGTCGGGCGGCGGCAGCAAAAACAGACCATCGCGCTTGCGGGCCAGGTCCCATTCCTTACCTGACCGCAGATGGTCCATCAGCGAACGGTATTTATGCTTGACGACGATGCCGACATTGGTAATGCCGGAATTCACCATATTGGACAGGGCAAAATCGATCAGGCGGTAGCGGCCGCCGAACGGAATGGCGGCGGTCGGCCGCTGGCGGGTGAGTTCTTTTAGCAGCTCCTCGTTCTCGTGGAGATTTATAAGCCCCAGCACGTCTTTCATTTTCTCGGCTCCCCCTTTAGGCCACCGCAGCGGCCTTTCTATTCTACAACCGCGCCGGGCGGAACAATGCTGTCGGCGGCTACCCGCACCTTCTCCCCCACCACCGTTATCGCCTGGTCGGCCACCGTCTCCCGGCCGGCGCCGATCTGGCAACCGTCGGCAATGACGGCATCCTGACCGACAATGGCTTTCTCGACAAAGGCGCTGGCGCCCACTTCGACACCGCTCATCAGGACCGAATCTTTGACCACCGCGCCTGGGCCGATGCTGACTCCCGGGAAGAGGACAGTGTTTTCCACCTCGCCGAAAATCCGGCAGCCCACGGTGGCGATCACCCGCTTGACTTTGGCTCCCTCAGCCAGGTAGTGCGGCGGCTGGGGCGGGTTGATGGAGTATATCCGCCATTCCGGGTCATAGAGGTCGAGCTCGGGAATGTCGCTCAAAAGGTCCATATTGGCCTCCCACAGGCTTTCAACCGTGCCCACGTCCCGCCAGTAGCCGTGGAAGGGGAAGGCCATCATCTTCTGGCCGCAGGCCAGCATATCGGGGATGACGTTTTTACCGAAATCGTTGCTTGATTTCGTGTCCCGGTCGTCTTTTTCCAGATACTTTTTCAGGACCTCCCAGGTAAAAATGTAGACCCCCATCGAGGCGAGATTATTCTTGGGTTGCTTGGGTTTCTCCTCAAATTCGATTATCCTGTGGCTGGCGTCGGTATTCATTATGCCGAAACGGCTGGCCTCGTTCCAGGGCACCTCAATAACGGCAATGGTGGCGTCAGCCCCTGTCGCTTTGTGGTCGGCCAGCATGGCCGCGTAATCCATCTTGTAGATATGGTCACCTGACAGCACCAGTACGTAGCTGGGGGTGAACTGCTCGATAAAGGTAGCGTTCTGGTAGATGGCGTTGGCTGTACCTTTGTACCACTCGCCGCCTTTGGCCCGCACGAAAGGCGGCAAAATGTGAACGCCGCCGTTCACGCGGTCGAGGTCCCACGGGCTGCCGATGCCGATGTAGTTATGCAACTCGAACGGCTGGTACTGGGTGAGGACGCCGACGGTGTCAATGCCGGAGTTGTAACAGTTACTGAGGGTAAAATCGATAAGCCGGTATTTGGCGCCGAAAGGCACCGCCGGCTTGGCCAGAGTTTTCGTGAGCACGCCCAGGCGGCTGCCTTGGCCACCTGCCAGAATCATCGCCACACATTCTTTGTGACCCATGTCATCACCCCTTATTCTTCGGGATTCTCCTCGCATTTGAGATAGATGGCCGCCAGCGGTGGCAGCGTAAGGGAGAGCGAATACGGCTGGTTGTGCCAGGTCAGTTCTTCAGCCGTCTGTTCCCCGTTGGCCACGCCCGAGCCGCCAAACCGCGGCCAATCGCTGTTGAACACTTCCCGGTAACGGCCGGCCTGCGGCACGCCGATGCGGTAACCGTGCCGCACCACCGGCGTGAAGTTGCACACCGCGACGACGAACGAGCCGTCGCCGGCCTTACGGAGGAAGCTGACCACGCTCTGGCTGTAGTCGTGACAGTCGATCCACTCGAAACCGCGCCAGTTATCGTCATTCTCCCATAAGGCGGCGTTGTCGCGGTAGAAATGAACAAGCTCCCGCGTATACGCGTTCATTTTCGCGTGCATATCGTAATCCAAAAGCAGCCAGTCCAGTTCCCGGCCCTCGTACCATTCCGAAAACTGGGCGAACTCGCCGCCCATGAACAAGAGCTTCTTGCCAGGATGGGCCATGTAGTAGCCGTAGAAGGCCCGCAGGTTGGCGAATTTCTGCCAGTAATCCCCCGGCATCTTGTCGAGCAGCGACCGCTTGCCATGGACGACCTCGTCATGGGACAGCGGCAGGAGGAAGTTCTCCGAGAAGGCATAAAGCAGCGAGAAGGTCAGGAGGTGGTGCTCCCACTGGCGATGGATGGGGTCGAGGGCCATGTATTTCAGGGTATCGTTCATCCAGCCCATGTTCCACTTATAGTCGAAGCCCAGGCCGCCAAGGTACACCGGGCGCGACACCAGCGGCCAGGCCGTTGACTCCTCGGCGATGACCAGCACCTGCGGGAAGTCGTAATGGACAACCTCGTTGAGCTTTTTGAGGAAGGCGATAGCCTCAAGGTTCTCGCGGCCGCCATACTGGTTGGGCAGCCATTCGCGCCCGTTCTTGTCGTAGTCGAGGTAGATCATGTTGGCCACGGCGTCCACCCGCAGTCCGTCCAGGTGAAAAACGTCGAACCAGTACATGGCATTGCTTATGAGAAAACTCCAGACCTCCGGCTTGCCGAAGTCAAAATTCAGCGTACCCCAGCCGTGGTTCTCGGCCCGACTCGACCAGCCACTTTCGAACAGCGGGCTACCGTCGAACCAACGCAGGCCATGGTCGTCCCGGCAAAAGTGGCCGGGCACCCAGTCGAGGATAACGCCGATGCCCCGCTGATGGAAACGGTCGACAAAGTATTTGAAATCGTCAGGTGTGCCGTAGCGACTGGTCGGCGCAAAATAGCCTGTTGCCTGGTAGCCCCAGGATTCGTCAAGCGGATGCTCGGCCACCGGCATCAGCTCGATATGGGTAAAGCCCATCGAAGCTACATAGTCGGCCAAGGCGTCGGCTATCTGGCGATAACTCATGACCGTGCCGTCGGCCTGGCGGCGCCACGAACCAAGATGCACCTCATAGATGGCCATCGGCTGATTTATCCGGCCTGATCCCCGCGGGCCGCCCTGCCAGACCTGATCGCGCCAGGCGTAACCGTCCAGGCCGTAAACTCTTGAGGCGCTGAGCGGCCGGAGTTCGGCGTAGAAAGCATAGGGATCGGCTTTTTCCCGCATGGCCCCGTCCGGGCCGCTGATGCGGTACTTATAGTTGTCGCCGGCTTTGACTCCCGGCACAAACAAGGCCCATATACCGGAGGAAGCCAGGCGCTCCATAACATGGCGCTCGCCGTTCCAGCCGTTGAAATCGCCGACCACCTGCACCTCGCGGGCGTTAGGGGCCCAGACGGCGAACCGCACCCCGGCTACGCCGTCCTCCTTTGTCAGGTGCGCCCCCAGCAGCCGGTAGCTGCGAAAGTGGCGACCCTCGTGAAACAGATATTGATCATAGTCACTGATTGTTTGCAAACTATCCATCTTACTCCACCACCTTTAAGCCAGGTTGAGCCGACAAGTAATATTGTAGCTCATACCCTGCGCCGAAGCTTGCCGAAATTGAGCGGCTAACAAAAAAGAACCTTTCCAGGGACTGCTGGAAGGTTCTCCACAATCATCGCCATGAATCATGTGCCCACCTGCCGCTATCCCGGACTCGCGCACCGCTTAAGGTGCCAGGGAACAGCCTTGCGTTAAATCGGATGATGGTCAGCACTGACTTTCGCGTCTGCGATTGTACTAATTACATGATACCAATCCCAGCAAGTACCCGTCAATCTTTGCCAGTCAATTATTAATCAAGTATTCATAAATAACTTTTTTCCGTTCCGCCGGCAGACATCACCGCCCCGGTTTGAATACCACCCACCCTCCGGGGCGGGCAGACAAGCACAAAAGATATTATTGGCCCGCGACCCTGCTTTTTAGTCATTGCCGGGCAGCAGCCGCGTTTATTCCTCGATACTTATGTTGTTGGCCGCCAGCCGGCTCGTGCGCAGCTGGCCCTCCAGGCGATACAGGACATTCTCGGGCGCATCTTCGCCCTGCTGGCTTATACCGCCGACATTGACTTTGAGGGTTATTTCGTCGTAGTCGGGTATTGTCGATTGCTCGAGCAATACCTTGAATTTGGTTGCCCAATTCAGAAGGGTACTTTTGCGGTTGGCGCTGGTAAGGACAATAAACCGGCCGCCGTACCACCGGCCAAGGGTATCGCCTGTCTCGATGTTCGCCAGCAAGGTTTGGCCGGCTACCCGCAGCGCGAGGTTTCCTATGTCCTCCCCATAGTCGTCATTGATCTCCTTGAGGTTACCTATCTCCAGCTTGATCACCCCAAAATCGCCGTTCGCGCTTAGGCGGCTTGCCGACAGCTTTCCCGCAGTTTGAGTTCGATATATTGCCGGTTACTAAGGCCTGTTAGGCCATCGACAAAAGCCATCCTGGCCAGCTCGCGCATTTTGCCGTCGCAGTCCCCCAGTCCGGGCGATACTTGCTTGAAAATTTCCGCCGCCCCGGTCACCAAGCCGGCTTCGTCCCGCAATGGCACTATTCTTATCTCGACCGGTACCCGGTGCCCTTGTTTATGATGCAAATAAACCAGGTTCTCGCGGTATTGTCCGTCAGCCAGCGACTTGGCCAGCGGGCACTGCCCCTGGCAGAGCGCCTCGCCGTGGTCGTCCACATGCTGCAGCAGGTTGTCCTGACAGCGCTTGCCGACAACCTCTTTTTTTGCAAAACCGGTCATCCTGGCAGCAGCCTTATTCCAGAAAACGATCCTTCGGTCAGTATCCACCCTGTAAAGTCCGTCGAAAAGATTATCGCAAATATCTTCATCAAATATCAAGCTCATAAAGCCACTCTCCCAGGCCAGTAGTAAAGTATCGGTAACCTGGAAACCTGCAACTGCGATTTAAAGTTCGGCGGCGAAATCGGCCCAGCGTACGGCGTCCTGATACAAGGCCGGCAGACGTTCCTCGGCGATTGCCAGTTTTTCGCACAGTCCCTTAAGCTCATCCCAGTCAGTTTGCTCGTAGGAACGCACCAACGCCAGAACAGTGCCAAGGAAGGACGACTGGCCAAGCAATGCCTCGACTACCTCCGGCGCCAGGCTAAGTTCAGGCAAAATAGTCGCCAGTGGTTGGTCGAACATGGCGTCAAGCAGGGAAAACATGCCGACAACGAAAGCGGTTGGCGCGTGTTTTGAGAAGCCGGCCTCCTGGGCCACCTGCTCGCACATCCGGCCGCGTATAATGGCGATAAGCAGCAGTTCGGCCGGTTTCTCCTGCGACAAGTCCCGCATGGTCATAAGCGAAACCCAGCGGCGGACTTCCCGCTGGCCCAGAAGAACTATCGCCTGCCTTATTGACTGGATTTTGGAGCGAAAACCGAACCAGGCCGAGTTGATATATTTAAACAATTTGAAGGAGAAGGCCACATCGCGTTTGATTAGTGCTTCCAGCCTGCCGATATCGAAGTCTTCCCGGTTGACCGCCTGTATAAGCTGGACCTGCAGTACACGGGCCGGGGCCAGTTCCTTGTGGCTGATAACCACCGGCCTGCTGAAGAAATAGCCCTGGAAGTACGTGTAGCCAAGTTCAACCCCTTGTTGGAAATCCTCGTCGGTCTCGACCTTTTCAGCCAGCAGCTTGACCCTGCCGGGGATTATTTTCCGCAAGAACGCCCGCTTTAGTCCCGAATTATTCTCCATAAAGTCGATCTTGATAATATCGGCAATTTCGATAAACGGCTGAAAGCGGGCCTGAAAAACAAAGTCGTCGAGGACGATTTGATAACCGGCCGCATGCAGTTCCCGGCAAGCTTCGATAATATGGCAGGTCGGCTCGACCGTTTCCAGAATCTCCACCGATAAAATCTGCTCAGGCACGAGTTTGGCAAGCCCGGTCGTGATGTTGCTCTCAGTAAAATTGATAAAAGCACGCTTGCCGCCGGTCAGAGCCTCGAAGCCTATCGAGACGCCGCTGCTCAATACCTGTAGGGTAGCCTCGTCACCGCCCATTCCCAGGGGAAAGCAATTTTGTATGCCGTCCCGGAACAGCAACTCGTAGCCGACCACCTGTTTTGACTTGTCGAAGATGGGCTGCCGTGCAACAAAAACCTCCATTGTCTCCCCCAAGCAGGCTAGCGCTTAATCCTCGCCGCAAACCCGGCAGGCGAAGGGTTCCGATTATT
>JAEZLU010000204.1 GCA_023415075.1 Bacillota bacterium | reverse complement strand
CCTGGTGCCACCTGGAGGTACTGATGGCCGAGAAGCATCAGAATCTGACCCAGTGGGGCTCGCTGCCGATTTTGGTGCTCGATGTTTGGGAACACGCCTATTACCTGGATTATCAAAACAGCCGCGAGAAGTATATCCGCGAATGGCTGAAGCTGATCAACTGGTGCGAGGTGGAAAACCGCCTCTTGCTGGCGGCCGAGGGGCGGCTGCCGCTCCTGCCGGCTTATCGCGAGAACGGTAAATAATTCCGGCCTGGGTCGAGAACCTGCTAGTAAGCGGGTTCTTGTCGTTCTTTACCGCTATACCAAAAATATTTTAATGAAATTTTAAGGTTCGGCATCTAAAATAGAGGTAGTAAACAAGTCTGCGACGGCCCCGCCGGCAGACAAGGAGAGGTTTTATGAAGCTGCTGCTGGTGGAAGACGAAACCAAGCTACGGGAGGCGCTGCAGCATTTGCTGGCTGGCAGCGGCTATACGGTGGACACCGCGGCCGACGGCCTGAACGGGGCCGAGATGGCGGCCACCGGGGTGTACGATGTGATTGTTCTCGACCGGATGCTGCCGGGCCTCGACGGGGTTTCCGTGCTCCGGGAGTTGCGCGAGCTGGGGCTCGATACGCCGGTTATTTTCCTGACGGCCAAGGATTCGCCGGCCGATAGGGTGGAAGGCCTCAACGCCGGCGCCGACGATTATCTGGTGAAACCGTTCTACGCCGAGGAGCTGCTGGCAAGGCTGAAGGTGCTGGCCCGCCGGCGGGGGCGGGAGTATGTCGGCGATACGCTCACAGCCGCCGGGCTGACGCTCGACCCCCTGCGGGGCGAGGTCCGGCGGGGCCGGGAGACGCTCCGGCTAACGACCCGCGAGTCGGCGCTGCTGGAGGTGCTGATGCGCAACACCGGCTGTGTGGTGACCAAGGACCGGATTATGGAGAAGGTCTGGGGCTACAACGCCGAGACCGATTTCGCCAGCATCGACGTATATGTCCATCACCTCCGCCGCAAGCTTGGCCTGGCAGCCATCCGCACGGTCCGCGGCGTGGGTTATTATCTTGATGA
This sequence comes from Bacillota bacterium, assembly GCA_023415075.1. Taxonomy (GTDB): domain Bacteria; phylum Bacillota; class Negativicutes; order Sporomusales; family UBA7701; genus JAEZLU01. The sequence continues at coordinate 1,873 of JAEZLU010000204.1, read as the reverse complement.
GGCCAGCGATGTTTCAGAAACTACGTCTTAAGCTTACGATCGTCAACGTCTCGGTTATACTGAGCCTGTTCGTCATCCTGATCGTCGGCGCCTATTTCCTGACCCGCTACGATATGGAGCGGCGGACGACGTTCATGGTCGAACGGATAATGGCCGACCTTCAGGCGGGCTTGTCCGTGCAGCCGGACAAGCCGCCCGGGTTCCTGCCGGGACCGGACAAGCCGCCACCGAGGCTGCCGCTCGGTCCGGGCGGCCGGCCGCCGTCAGTCCCCTTCTTTTTTGTCGAGACATCGCCGGCCGGGGCCATTGTCACTCAGTCGGCCAATCAGCCCCTCGACCAGACCGAGCTGGCAGCGCTGACCGCCAAAGCGCTGCAAAGCGAGGGCCGGCGGGGTAAGGTCGGCCTGGCCGGCAGCGAATTCATCTATCTGAAGGAACCGCTGGCCGGCGACCGCGGGCAGGCGATCGTCTTCCACGATTTGTCCGAGGGCCAGGAAATGCAGCTGGGGCTTCTGACGGCGCTGGTGGTGGTCGGCGCGGCCTGCGCCCTTTTGTCCTTCGGCGCCAGTTTCGTCATGGCCGAGCGGGCCATGCTGCCTATCCGCCGGGCCTGGCAACAGCAGAAGGATTTCCTGTCCGACGCTTCCCACGAGCTGCGCTCGCCGCTGGCCGTCATCCAGACCAATCTCGACGTGGTGCGGTTGAAGCCGGAAGAGACGGTGGGCAGTCAGGACAAGTGGCTGGATAACATCCAGGAAGAGGTCGCCAATATGGCCAAGCTGGTGGATTCTCTCCTCTTCCTGGCCCGGGCCGAGGCGGCCCAGCAGGTGCTTGTCAGAGTGCCGTTCGCCTTCGACGAAGCTCTGCTGCGGGCGGTGGCCCCTTACGAGGCGGTAGCCGCCGCCAAAGGCGTGGTCCTGGTGACCGCTGCCGGCGCCAAGGCGGCCGGTTATGGCGACGAGGCCAGGATAAGGCAGGTGATCGGCCTCCTGCTGGACAACGCCATCCGCCATACCCCGGCCGGTGGCAAAGTTACCGTGGCCCTGACCCGGGCCGATTCGCAGGTCCTGCTGACGGTGGCCGATACCGGCGAAGGCATTGAGCCCGGCCACCTGGACAAGATCTTCGAGCGCTTTTATCAGGTCGACAAGGCCCGGGCCAAAGGGGGCGCCGGCCTCGGCCTGGCCATCGCCAAATGGATTGTGGAAAGCCACGGCGGCGCAATTTCGGTTGCCAGCACACCGGGGCAGGGCTCGACCTTCAGTATCTGGCTGCCGCTGGTCAAGGGCTGAGCGGGGCGTTATCAGCGGAGTAAAAGGCACCCTTCAAAAAAATGAAGGGTGCCTTAGAATGTAGACAAAACCCAGGTTGCCGAGAAAGTTCTAGATGCAAGGCGCACCGGAAAAGCGCGCCGCGCCGCGTACTGTGAGATGTACGCAAGCAAGCGCTTTGAGGAGCAACGCCGCAGATGGGACTTTGTCGGCAACCTGAGGCACCCTTCAAAAATGAAGGGTGCCTTTTTCTATGCCTGGATGTTGATTTTGCCGGTGCCGCCAGCCGGCGCCGCCGTCGGGGCGGCCGACTGGCCGCCGGACGCGCCGACGGCTGACTGGGTTTGCTGCGATTCGTATTCGAGTATCTGGGCGTTGATCTGGGCGAGCCGCTGCTTGAGAGCCTTGAGTTGGGGACTGTTAGGGTTGGTTTTTTCTAGCTCCTGTATCTGCTGGCGGAGCTGCTCTTCCTGCGTCTGCAGGGTTTTCAGCGATGTCTGTTGGCTGCTGGACGTACTGGCGGTACTGCTGCCGCTGACCGGAGTAATCGCCATGTGATCCGACCTCCTTTCTTGGAAACTGCCGCCGGAAGCTATTTGGCG
>JAEZLU010000131.1 GCA_023415075.1 Bacillota bacterium | reverse complement strand
TGGGAGCCCTGCAGCTCTTTCAAGCGGCGGGCGCGCGCCTGCTGACGCTGCCGGCCGGCGGGCCGCTGCCGCTCGACCTGCTGGAGGATTACCTTGTCCGCTACCGGCCGAAGCTATTGTACCTGCTACCGACTTTCCAGAACCCTTGCGGCCGGATAATGCCGCTGGCCGAAAGGCAGGCCCTGCTGGCGCTGGCGGCCCGCCACCGGCTGGCGGTAATCGAGGACGACCCTTACGGCGAGCTGTACTACGATCAGGAGCCGCCGCCCAGCCTGAAGGCTCTTGACGAGCATGGCCGGGTTATCTATCTGGGCACTTTTTCGAAGATTGTTATCCCCGGCCTGCGGATCGGCTGGGTGGCGGGCCCGGAGGCAATCATCCACCGGCTGTCGCTGGAGAAGCAGTATATCGACCTCCACAGCAACAACCTGGCTCAGTGGCTGCTGTGGCGGTTTATGGCCGGCGGCCTGTTCGCCGAGCATCTTGAACATATTCGGGGCGCCTACCGGCGCAGGCGCGACGCCATGGCCCAGGCTCTGAAGCGCCAGTTGGGCGATCGGTTGAGTTATCTCGTTCCCGGTGGCGGCTTTTATTTCTGGTGCCGCCTGGCCGACCAGCGCATCGACTGCCGCGAACTGCTGACCGAGGCTGGCCGACAGGGGGTAAATTTTGTTCCCGGCGACGCTTTTTATCCTGATGGCGATGGCCTGCGCGATTTCCGCCTGTGCTTCGCCACCAACGACGCCGACGGCCTCCAGGAGGGCGTCCGCCGGCTGGCACGGGCCCTGTCGGTGGTGGAGAAAAGCCGCCGGACGGCCGCCGGCAAGCCGGCCCGGTCAATGGCACCGCTTATCTGACGGCAAAGAGAGAGGAAAACCCCGCCTGAGCAAAATTCAGGCGGGGTTTATTATTGTTGGAATCCAGGGTGGTCAAAAGCAAGCATAGCTAGGCGCACCGGAAGAGCGCGCCGCGCCGCGTACATGCGACGTACGCAAGCAAGCTGTCTGAGGAGCAACGAAGCTAGGCGATGTTTATCACCAGCCGTTACCCGTTGGCTTTCTGGAAAGTTACCATGAAGTCCCTTAGCGCCTGGCAGGATTCAAGGGGCACGGCGTTGTAAGTCGAGGCCCGGCAGCCGCCGACCAAACGGTGGCCGGCCAGGCCGACGAACCCGGCCTGCTTGGCTTCGCTGAGGAATTTCTTTTCGAGGTCCTCGCCGGCGAGGCGGAAGGTAATGTTCATGAGCGAGCGGCTGTCGGCCTTGGCGTGGCCTTTGTAGAAGCCGCCGCTGGCATCGATGGCGTCGTAGATCAGGCCGGCCTTTTCCCGGTTGCGGCGGTAGATGGCCGGCAGGCCGCCCTGCTCCTTGACCCATTCGAGCACCAGGCTCATAAGGTAGATGCCGAAGGTGGGCGGGGTATTGTAGAGGGAGTTGTCCTTGACGTGGGTGGTGTAGCGGAGCATAGTGGGCAGGTTGGCGCTGGCCGTCTCGAGCAGGCTGCGGCGGAGGATGACTACGGTGACGCCGGCCGGGCCGAGATTTTTCTGGGCGCCGGCGTAGATGAGGCTGAATTTGCCGGCATCAAAGGGCCGCGAGAGGATGTCGCTGGACATGTCGGCAAACAGGGGCACGTCGCCGCTGTCGAAGAAGTCCGGCCACTGGGTGCCGTATATTGTGTTGTTGGAAGTCAGGTGGAGGTAGGCGGTGTCGGCCGGGTATTTTATTTCGCCGGCGGCCGGGATGCGGGCGTAGTTTTCGTCCTTGGTGGAAGCGGCGGCGAAGACGTCGCCCAGCGGCTTAGCCTCGGCGAATGCTTTTTCCGCCCAGACGCCGGTGAGGATATAGCCGGCTTTTTTGCCGGCCGGCAGAAAGTTCAGCGGCACCATGGCGAACTGGAGGCTGGCGCCGCCCTGGAGAAAGAGGACTTCGTAGTCGGCCGGCAGGGCCAGCAGTTCTTTCAGCAGGGAGATAGCCCGGTTGTGGACAGCCTCATATTCTTTGCTGCGGTGGCTCATCTCCACCACCGACATGCCGGCGCCCCGGAGGTCGATGAATTCGGCCTGGGCTTTCTGGAGAACGGCGAGCGGCAGGGCCGACGGCCCGGCGTTGAAGTTGTGGACGCGGGTGAAAGTCATAGGAATCCTCCTTGTTGCCTGATAGCCTAATGTAATTGTTGCTAAATATTGTACAATGTACCTCTGCTGGCGTCAAATTTTATTTGCATACAGAAGAAATGGCCGTTAAGCCGGGCGTGGCGGCCGGCGGCTGGCTCGGGACCGGAAAAATTTTGTCAAAAAGCCGACAGGAATTGTCTGTAAGACGTCGAATTTAGGTTTGGGTTCTTTCATATCTTGGCCGGAGGTTTCCGGAGTTAGGGGATAAATGGTATGGACTTTAGCGAGCTTTACGGGGCGATGGTGACAGCGTTCGCAGCCGCGGCCGCCGGGGCGCTTTGTTTGCGGCGCAGGCCGGCGGCAGCCAACTGGCTGGCTCACACGCTGTCGGCCTTGGGCTGCGTCCTGGCGGTGGCCTGTGCGGCCCAGGCGGCCCTGGCCGGACCGCAGGCCTTCAGTCTGCCGGGCGGCCCGCCGTTCGGCCCGTTCACCGTGAGGGTGGATTATCTGTCGGCTTTTTTCCTGGCCGTCATCGGCACGGTGGGCGCGGCGGCCAGCATTTACGCGCTGGCCTACAGCAAGGAGTACTACGAACGGCGTCTGGGGCTGATGGCCGCACTGTACGCCCTTTTCCTGCTGTCGATGCTGGTGGTGGTGAGCGTCAGCCAGGTAGTGGCCTTTTTGATTGCCTGGGAAGTGATGACAGTTACATCCTTCCTGCTGGTGGCCCACGAATATGAGAAACCGACCGGCGGCCGGGCCGCCTATATTTATTTTGTAATGACCCATATCGGCACCGCTTTCGTGCTGGCAGCCTTCCTGCTGGTAGCTCACGGGGCCGGCAGCTTCGATTTCGCCGCCCTTAAGGCCGGTACGGCACCGGAGTGGCTGAGGAGCGCCGCCTTTTTGTGCGCCCTCGTCGGCTTTGGCACCAAGGCCGGCATGATTCCGCTGCACATCTGGCTGCCGGAGGCCCATCCGGCGGCGCCGACCCATGTTTCGGCAGTAATGTCGGGGGTCATGATCAAGACGGCCATCTATGGCCTGGCCCGCTTTTATCTCGATTTCCTCGGGCCGGGGCCGGTATGGTGGGGCGTCGTTGTCCTCGCCCTGGCGGCGCTGTCCTGCGTGCTGGGGGTGCTGTACGCCCTGATGGAACACGATGTCAAACGGCTGCTGGCTTATCACAGCGTCGAGAATATCGGCATTATCCTGCTAGGGGTGGGCGGCGGCCTGGTGTTCATGAGCAGCGGGCTGGCCGGGCTGGCCACGCTGGCCTGGGCGGCAGCCCTCTTCCATGTGCTGAATCACGCGCTCTTCAAGTCGCTGCTGTTCATGGGGGCGGGAGCGGTGCTGCAGGCCACCCATACCCGCGATATCGAGGAACTGGGCGGGCTGATCCGTTATATGCCGTATACGGCCGCCCTCTTTCTGGCCGGGGCGGTGGCGATTTCCGGCCTGCCGCCCCTCAACGGCTTCGTCAGCGAGTGGCTAACCTTCCAGGCGTTGTTTGCCCTGCCGGCGGCGGCGGCCGGCCTCGCCGGCAAGACGGGGGCGGCCCTGCTGGTCAGCCTGCTGGGTCTTACCGGCGCCCTGGCGGCGGCCTGCTTTGTAAAGGTTTTTGGGATGATTTTCCTGGCCAAGCCCCGTTCCGGCCATGTAGCCGGGGCCCGCGAAGCTTCGGCGGCCATGCTGGCGCCGATGGGCCTGCTGGCAGCGCTCTGCCTGCTGCTGGGCGTCCTGCCGGTGTGGCTGCTCGGCGCCCTGATCCGTACGGTGGCCGCCTTCCCGGCTCTGGCCGGCGGTGAGGCGGTGTCCGGCGGCGCGTGGTATCTGGTGGGCTTCAAGGCAAGCCAAGCGGCGGGCGGAATGTCGCCGGCCGTGCTGGTGGCCCTCCTGGCCCTGGGCGCGATAGTGGCCTGGGCGGCGTGCCGGCTGTACGGCAAGGGGACGGTGGTCAGCGGCGAGACCTGGACCTGCGGCATTGTGCCGACCGCCAGGATGGAGTATACGGCCACCGGTTTTTCCGACCCCATCCGCCGGGCGTTCCGGGCCATCCTCCGCCCCAGCGCCGACCTGGTGGTCGAGCGGGGCGACAACTACTATTTCGGCCGCCGGCTACGCTATAACCTGCATATCAGCTATGTCTTCAACGAGCTTGTCTACTCGCCGCTCAACCGGCGAATCGTCGCCGCGGCCCGCTTTCTCAAACGCCTCCAGACCGGCAGCGTCCAGCTGTATGTCGGCTATATCCTGGCCGTTACGGTTGCCGTGCTGGTGTGGAGCACAGGGTGGTGAATGTGCTAATGGATGGATTGCCATTTGTCTATAATCTGGGCCAGGCCGTCCTGCTGGCGCTGGCGGCGCCGCTGGTGGCCGGCCTGGTGAAGACGGCCAAGGCCCGCCTGCAGAACCGGCGGGGGCCGCGCCTCTTCCAGCCTTATTACGATCTGGCCAAGCTGTTCCGCAAGGACAGCGTCGTGTCGCCGACCGTTTCCTGGGTGTTCGGGGTAGCGCCGGTCGTGTACTTTGCGGTGGCCTGCGGCGGGGCCGCCCTGTCGCCGGCCCTGGCGGCGCTGCTGCCGGCGCCGGCCGTAAGTTTCGCCGACCTGTTCATGCTGCTTTATTTGTTCGCCCTCGGCCGCTTTTTCCTGGCCCTGGCGTCGGTGGACGCCGGCAGTGCCTTTGGCGGCATGGGCGGTTCGCGCGAGATGTTTATCGCCGTGCTGGCCGAGCCGGCTATCCTGCTGGCGCTCCTGACGGCCGCCCTGCCGGCCAAGACGACCGTCCTGTCGGGCATCGCCGCCCAGGCGGCTGTCAGCCCCTGGGGCCTGGCCAATGTTTTTGCGGCCGCCGCTTTCTTTATCGTGCTGATCGCCGAAACCGGCCGCATCCCGGTGGACAACCCCGACACCCACCTCGAGCTGACGATGATCCATGAAGGCATGGTGCTGGAGTATTCCGGCCGGCCGCTTGGCCTGATTTTCTGGGCGGCGGCCATCAAACAGCTTGTGATGATAACCCTGTTCGCCGTGCTGTTCCTGCCGGCGGCGCCGCCCGAGTGGCCGCTGGCGGCCCAAGCCGCCCTGCTGGTCCTCAAGGTGGCTGTTACCGCCCTCGGCCTGGCCCTGGCCGAAACGCTGACCAATAAGATGCGGCTTTTCCGGGTGCCGGCCTTCATGGCGGTGGCCGGGATGCTGTCGCTGCTGGCCCTGGTGGCCCAATAGGAGGCGTGTGATGAATATTCTGGCGATATTACTGCTGCTTACTGTCTTTTTGCTGACACGGGCCTCGCGGCTGGCGACCGCCGTCCACATCCTGCTGGCGCAGTCGGCCTTCGTGGCCGCCGCCTGCGCGGTGGCCGGCTGGCAGACCGGCCAGGTCCACATGTTCGCCGCCGCCCTGCTGACCATCGTCATCAAGGCCGGCCTTATCCCCTACGCCCTGCTGCGCCTGGTGCGTCTGCTAAAGCGGGAGCGGGAGGTAAACCCCATCCTCAGCCCCAATGCTTCCTCGCTGGCGGCGGCGGCGGCCGTCGTCCTGTCGTACGGCCTGATAGCCCACACCCTGCCTAGCCTGGTCAGCCGCGACGCGGTGGCTACGGCGATGGCCCTTGTGCTGATCGGCCTGTTCCTGATCATCACCCGCCGCCAGGCGATAATGCAGATCGTCGGCCTGATCACGATGGAAAATGGCCTGTATCTCCTGGGACTGTCGACGACCCGCGGCCTGCCGCTGATCATCGAGCTGGGAATTTTCTTCGACGTGCTGGTGGCGGTGACGGTGATGGTCATCCTGGCCTTCCGCCTCAAGCGCTCCTTCCAGACGACCGATACGACTATCCTAAAAAGGTTAAAGGGATGAGACAATGTACGAATTGACGCTCATGGCCCTGGGGCTGCCGCTGGCGACGGCGGCGCTCAGCCTGGCGGTGCGCCGGCCGGGGCCCCTGAAGGTACTGAATGTCGCAGGCAGCCTCTTAACCGGCAGCGCAGCCGGCGCTCTGGTAGCCGGCGTGCTCAAGGACGGCCCGTTCGCCCGCGGACCGCTGTATATCGACGCCCTCAGCGCCCTTATGCTGCTGGTGGTCGGCCTGCTGGCGGTGACGGCCACCTTGTTTTCGCTGTCCTATATGGAGCGGGAGGTGGCCGAGGGCCATTTCCGGGCGGCGGTGCTGCCGCGCTACTACGCCCTGCTGCAGATTTTCGTGTTTACGATGATCGGCGTGCTGGTGGTGGAAAACCTCGGCCTGATGTGGGTGGGGGTGGAGGCGACAACGCTGGCATCGACCCTGCTGGTGGCCTTTTACTTCAACCGCGCGGCCCTCGAGGCTGCCTGGAAGTACGTTATGGTCTGCAATGTCGGCATCCTGCTGGCCCTTCTGGGGACGATCATGCTGTACTACGCCCAGACGAACGTCGGTGGCGGCTCGCCGCTCAGCCGGATCGACCTCATGGCGATGAGCGGTCAGCTCGATCCGCTACTGGTCAAGCTGGCCTTTGTCTTTATCCTCATCGGCTACGGCACGAAGGCCGGTCTGGCACCGATGCACACCTGGCTGCCGGACGCCCACAGCCAGGCGCCGTCGCCCATCAGCGGTCTGCTGTCCGGCGCCCTCCTGAGCTGCGCTCTCTACGCCCTGGTCCGCAACGCCGGCATTGTCCGGGGCACGCTGGGCTGCGACTTCGTCCAGACGGCCATGCTCGGCTTCGGCCTACTGTCGGTGGCGGTGGCCATCCCCTTCATCCTGGTGCAGCATGACATCAAGCGGCTGCTGGCCTATTCCAGCGTCGAGCATATCGGCCTCGTCAGCTTCGGCCTCGGCCTGGGGACGCCGCTGGCGGTGTACGGGGCAACCTTCCACATCCTCAACCACGCTGTGGTCAAGTCGGCCCTCTTCTATCTGGCCGGCATCGTCAGCCAGCAGTACCGGACCAAGCAGGTGCTGCGCATCCGCGGCCTGTTCGCCGCCCTGCCGGCGGCGGGGGCGATGACGATGCTGGCGGTGCTGGCGATCGTCGGCACGCCGCCGTTCAATATTTTCCTCAGCAAGTTCGCCATCGTCGCCGCCGCTTTCGAAGGCGGTCGGCCGCTCCTGGGCGGGCTGCTGCTGCTCCTGTTGGCCGGTATTTTCGCCGGTATGTTGTATTACACCGGCAAGATGGTTTTCGGAACGGCGCCGGCCAGTTTTCAGGCGGCCCCTGTCGGCCGGCCGGCGTTCATCGCCGTGGCTGCGTCGCTGGCCTGGGCGACAGTTACCGGCTTCTACCTGCCGCCCTGGCTGCACGAACTACTGACCCAGGCGGCGGCGATTGCTGCAGGGAGGGTTTGATATGAACAATACTTTCGTTGTCAAAGCCGATAATTTGCGGGCCGCGGCCAACGCCTGCGCCGCCCGCAGCCGCCATGGCCTGCTGGCGATGTTCGCCTGCGACGAGCGGGCCGAAAGCGGCTGCTTCGCCGTCTACTGTCTGTTCGACGGCAAACGGCCCGACGAGCTGATAACCGTCAAGGGCCTGGTGAAGGCCGACGGGCCGCTGGCCTTTCCGTCGCTGACGCCGGTTATTCCGGCCGCCGCCTGGTATGAGCGGGAGATTCACGATATGTTCGGCCTTGAGCCGGTGGGTCATCCTGACCTGCGACCGCTGGTGCTGCACGAGAACTGGCCGCAGGGCGTGTACCCCCTGCGCAAGGATTTCGCCCCGGCTACGGCCGTGCCGACGGCCGATAAGGCCTTTCCGATGCTGCATGCCCACGGCGAAGGGGTATTCGAAGTGCCGGTCGGCCCCATCCACGCCGGCATAATTGAGCCCGGCCATTTCCGCTTCAGCCAGGCCGGCGAGAATATCATCCGCCTGGACGCCAAGCTGTTTTTCACCCACCGCGGAATCGAAAAGGCGGTGGAAGGACGGACGCCTGACGAGGCCTTCCCGCTTGTCGAACGGATCTGCGGCGTGTGCAGCGTGTCCCATGCCCTGTCGTTCTCGCAGGCGGTGGAAGGGCTTGCCGCC
>JAEZLU010000069.1 GCA_023415075.1 Bacillota bacterium | reverse complement strand
CCGGATTCCCCGTATCCCCAGGAACGGATTTTCCTCCGCCGGCAGGCTAAGATAGGGCAACGGTTTATCGCCGCCGGCGTCCAGCGTCCTGATGATCACCGGTTTATCGCCAAAGGCCGTCAGCACTGTCTTGTAGGCCAAAAATTGTTCATCTTCGTCCGGCGGTTGCAGCCTGTCAAAATAGAGAAATTCGGTGCGGAAAAGCCCTACCCCGTCAGCGCCGGCCTCTACAGCCTGCCGAATTTCCTCCAGGCTGACAAGATTGGCGGCCACTTCCACCCTTCGCCCGTCGGCGGTACGAGTTTCCCTAAGCTCCCGCACCGCCTGGCGACGGGCTTCGGCAGCTGCCCGCCGCTCAGCGTAATGGCGCTTATCGGCTTCGGTGGGATTGACAAGCAGGGTTCCGGAATGACCGTCCACCAGCACAGTATCACCTTCAGAAAGCACGGTTTCTATGCGGTCGATTCCCGACACCCACGGCAGTCCCAGGGACCTGGCCAGAATCGCTATATGGCTGGTGGGGCCGCCCTTTTCGCTGATGAAGCCGGCAACCTTCGCCGCCGCAAGTTTTATTGTGTCGGACGGCGTCAGCTCGCGGGCGGCGACAATCGTCCCCGCCAAAGGCCCCTGAATAGACGCCGCCGGCGTCAAGGCCGCCAGCAGCCGCTGGCCCACATCGCCGATATCCTGGGCCCGCTCGCGAAAGTAGTCGTCGTCTTGCTCGGCCATTTGCGCCGCCAACTCGTCAAAGGTTTCGGCTACCGCCCACGCCGCTGCTTTTTTCTCCTCGCCGATTTTGCGGACAAGCGTTTCCGTCACCAGCGGGTCGGTCAGCATCAGGCTATGAGCTTCAAAGATCGCCGCTTCCTTTGCGCCAAGCCGCGCCCGGGCCAGGTCGGCAAGCTGAGCAATATCCGCTTCGGCTGTTTTTATCGCCTGTTTCAGTTTATCAATTTCCCTGGCGATTTCGTCGTCGGCAAGCAACCGTTTACTCTGTTGACCGGCCGGCCCCGGCACGATAAGCCGCAGCTTGCCGACAGCAACGCCGGGCGATAAGGCTATGCCCTTTATCATGGGGCTTGCTCCTCAAAGTTGCTGTCAATCAGGCTGACGATGCTATCAACGGCCATGTTTTCGTCGCTGCCGGCGGCGACAATTTTGACGGTTGCCCCCTGGCCGGCAGCCAGCGATAAAATAGCCAGGATACTTTTGGCATTGGCAGCTTTTTTGCCGAATTCCAGGCGGACGTCGCTTGCGAACCGCTGGGCGACTTTGACCAGCAGGGCCGCCGGTCTGGCGTGAAGCCCTACGGAGGATTTGATTAACACCTCTTTTTCGACCATAATCGCACCCTCCTTCAGATTTGCGTTAGTGTGGTAATGCCCGCCAGTCCCGCGGCCGAAGCCAGTTCGGTCAGTTTTTCCAGGCTGCAACTACCTCTGGCGCCCAGAATCTCTAAGAGCATGGGAAGATTTACCCCGGCAACGAGGTGACAGCTTCCTGCCTTGACCAGTCTAGCCGCGGCGTTGGCTGGGGTTCCGCCGAAAAGATCGGCCATTATCAGCGTCTGCCCGCTACCCATCAGCGCCAAGGCTTCGCCTACGCGTTCACCAAAGCCATCGACGCTGTCATTGGGCGAAAGCGATACGGCGACGGCCTTCTCCAATTGGCCGAACATCATTTCCGCCACCTTCAGCAGCTCGTTCCCCAGTTGTCCATGCGACACGATCAATATTCCAACCAATTGTTTCGCCCCACTTTATCAGCCTCTCACGGCGTCCATGAACTGTTTAGCCCGCTCCGGCGCCACAGGATTCCACAGGACGCCGTTTTCTTTAAGAGCCGTACCGACGATAAGGCCATCGACATCGTCGATAAAATCTTTGACATTGCTGACAGACACGCCGCTGGATACCACCAGCTTGTGCTGCGGGAACTTTGCGCGCAGCTGCTTAACTACGTTCTTGTCAGGAGCCAGACCGGCCCTGGGACCGGGAACCAGCAGCACATCCGGCTCGAAAACCAGGAACAGGCTGTCGACGATTTCGGTCACCGGGCGGGTATCGAGCGAAGTGCCGGCATGGGGTGTAATATTCAGGAATATGGCAATATCTTCAGCTGCTATCCGTTTGCGGTAGGACAATATCTCATAGGGATTATGGGCGTGAAAACCGAAGACGCCGGCAAATACACCTGATATGTACATCCTAACGAAGTCGGCCCCGACCGCCTTGGCCAAGCCCAAAGTGGCGAGGGGATCGACCAGCACGCCGACCCCGAACGGTTTCGGATATTGGCTTATGACCGTCCGCACAATCCGGGTATAGATGGCGACGACTTCCGGGCCGACCGGGGCAGTGTAGGGCCGATCGCCCTCATTGGCGAAGACAAAACCGTCAAAGCCCGCCTCCACCAGGCAGCGGGCGTCTTTTAGCGCCCATTCTTCCATTTCGGCCACACTCATCCCTTTATAATAGGGGGTTCCCGGCATCGGCGGCAGGTGAACGCAGCCAAGGATGGCCTTCTGACCGGAGAATAATTTTTCCATCACTAAAAGTCTCCTTTAAACTAAAATCAAACTAAAATTTTCAGATACACGCCAGCGAAGCCGATAACAAACAATGCCGCCAAAACCCAGAGAATCGATTTGCCTTTCTCCAGTGCGTACCACACCGCCAAAAGCGTTAACAGGCTCAACAGCCCGGGCATGATACTGTTGAGAATATCCTGAAGTTTTATCATTGTTTTGCCGAAGGTGAAGGTAATGCCGGTCGCCACCGGGATGCGGGTGGCTGCCAAGGCCCCCAGCACTGTAAGGCCGAGGACGGACAACCCTTCAGTCACCCGGTTGACCACGGTGCCCTCCAGCATTTTCGCCAGAGCGTCCTTGCCGAGCCGATAGCCTTGCATGTACAGCAAATAGCCGATACCCAAGGTGTAGGCGGTGAAACACACGAAGAAAAACAGCGGGCCGACTATTGAACCCTGGGCGGCGATATCCACGGCTATGGCCAGTAATATCGTCTTGACAAGGCCCTGGGTGACCGTATCGCCCACCCCGGCCAGCGGTCCCATCAGGCCGGTTTTCAGGCTGTTTATGGTTTCGTCCGAATACTCGGCTCCCTGGGCCTTTTGTTCCTCCAACGCCGCCATAATTCCCGGGATTATCGAGCCGATATTGGCCTCGGTATTGAAAAACACCATATGCCGCTTCAGACCGGCGGCGATGTCTTCCTTCTTGGTGTACAGTTTGCTCAGAATCGGAATCATCGCATGGGTGAAGCCCAGGGCCTGCATGCGTTCGTAATTATAGCAGGACTGGGCGAAATTGTGCCAGCACAAAAAAGATTTTAGCAAATCCCATTTGCTCAAACGTGCTTCGTTAGTTGTCCTTTCCATACTTAACCCCTCCCAATCCGAAACGATAGGTGACATGAAGCACGGCAACGGCCACGCCGATAATGCTGATGGCGATAATATCCAGCTTGAGGTAGGCCGCCAGAACAAAGCCGATGAACATGAATGGCAGCAGATAACCGCGGGCGATGTATTTCAGCAGCAGGGCCAGACCCAGAGCTGACAGGAGGCCGCCGGTCACCCTCAGGCCATCGGTGACCTGCTTTGGCAAATTGGCTATCAGGGATTTGAGAAAGTCGCCGCCATAGTAGATGGCTATAAATGTCGGCACGAAATAAAGCAGGAACGGCACTATCTGCGAGGCAACAGTATTCATCAATATGATGCCGCGGGTATCCCCCGCCTCGGCATACTTGTCGGCTTTATGCAGCCAAAAAGCGTTAATGGTCATTTTAGCCTGACGGATAAACAAGCCTAGAAGGCCCAACGCCACCGCGAAGGTGATGCCGGCGCTGGGCGGCTGACCGGCAAGCATCGTCATGGCAACCGCCAGATAACCGGCCAGAGCGAGATCGGCCGGTAGCGCGCCGCCGGCCACTATATAGCCGATATAAGCCATCTGGATCATCGCGCCCGTCTTGACGCCATAACTTACGTCGCCCAGAATCAGGCCGACCAACAGTCCCCCCATCAGCGGCGCTCCCATGTAGAGCGTCCAGCTAAGTGTCAACGACAACAGTCCCCCGGCCAGCCAGGTCAATAACCCGATTAAAATCGCTTCCAACAACATGACTATCCACGCCCTCCTTTACTCAATGCCTTTGATTTCTTCCCAGCGGATGCGCTTATCGGCCGGGATTGTCTGTAAATACACTACGCGTCCCGAAGCCGCTATATCCTTAAGGGCCGCTACGCCCTCCGCATCCAAATAGACGCTTGGCGACAGTTTGACCCGTCCGGGGGCCATGCCGGCGTTTCCCATGTTAATTTCAGCAGGCAAATTATCTAGCTTGGCGGTCAAAACCCGTTTGGCTTCAACCGGGTTTTTAACAATCACTATAAGGTTGCCGCTCACCGCGGATTGGGCCAGGAGGGCTATCCCGGCCTCCACCGTTACTACATTTACCGTTATCCCCGGCGGAGCTGCCATCTTCAGAATGGAACTCATCAGGCTGTCATTCGCCGCTTTGTCGTCAATCACCAGGATTTGCCTGGCTTTGGTGTGACCGACCCAGGCAGTCACAACCTGACCGTGAATTAAGCGCTCATCAATCCGGAACAATACAATTTCGCTCATGCAATCGCCCCCCGCAAAGTCT
>JAEZLU010000030.1 GCA_023415075.1 Bacillota bacterium | reverse complement strand
TGGGCCCGCTCTTGGAGGAGGCGGCCAAGACGCTGCCAGCCTTTTATCTGGGGGCTGATATTTTTCTGACCCACGCGGCTTTCGGGACCATCGAGGCCGCCTACGACTGGCTGACAAGCCGCCGTTTCGGGGCCAGGCCCGCTGTCCTCAGCCTGGTGGGCCATAGCTTGTTCGGCCTGGCGACAGTGGGAGCGCTGGCGCTGACGGGCAGCGTTCTCTTGGCGGCCGCGACCGGTCTGGCTGGCCATCTGGCCTGGAATATCACCTTGATACATTTGCTGGCGAAGGAAGAGTAGCAATGAAGATTTTTTACCGGTGCGACAGTTGCGGTGAGCCAATCGATTGCCTGGTGGTCGACCGCCTCGACGAAGAAAAGTTCGGCTTCGACCGCCTGAGCGAGGATGAGCGCCAGGACATAATCAGCTATGACATGGGAGCCGACGCACTTTATGTGCAGTCGCTCTGCGACAATTGCATCGAGGCTCTCGGCCTGGCTGACGAGATGCCGGTCTGGGCAGCGAAGAGTTTTCTCCAATGACAAAGCCCGCGGCCTGGTCCGCGGTTTTTTGCCGTCAGCGGGGTTTTTTCTGGAGGTTGTCGGCAGCGACGGTGTCGTTCGCAACTTGGTATTTGGCGCTGGGTTTTCCGTGGCGGGGACCTTCGCCGATGAGGTTTTTGTCGCCGACCACCGAGCCGCCATCGATGTTTTTGCCGTTCCAGAACTTGTAGACCGGTGTTTTGTCGTTGGCCATGTTTTCACCTCCGTCTGTTGTTAGTCTGCCCCGTTTTTCCCGGCTGGACGGTGTAATATTTTGTTTGTCTTGGTAATACTTTGTGTTAGAATGATTAAAGCAGGGCTTTACCGACGGTAAAGCCCTAGGGTTGTTAAGGCTATCCGGCAATTTAAGAAGTCGTTTCAGGGGCTTGGAGCGTCCAAAGCCCCCTTTGCCGTTGCCTGTAGATTAAAGATGAGGTGCCTGATGGAAGCTTTTTTGGATGCGTTAAGGCAGGATGAGGGCGTCGGCCGGGCGGTGGCCGCCGGCTTGGCACCAACGGGCCAGAGCCTGGTTTACGGGGTGACCGGTTCGCAAAAGGCGGCGGTGATCGCCGCCGCTTACCGGGAGAAGCCGCGGCCGCTGGTTATCGTCACCGCCGGCCGGTCGACAGTCGGCGGCCTGGCGGCCGACCTTCGTTCGTTTCTGCCACAGGTGACTATACTTGAATTGCCGCCGCTGGATATCGTCACCTTTACAGCGGCAGCCCGCGGTATTGAGCTGGCGGCCATCCGTATGGACGTCCTCGGCTGCCTGCTGCGGGGCGAACCGGTCATCGTGCTGGCAGGGGCCGAGGCCGCCGTCCAGAAGGTGATGCCGCGCGAGGATTTTCTGGCCAGCAGGCTGACGGTAGCGACCGGCGAGACGGTGGTCCGCGACAATCTCTTAGCAAGCCTGGTGCGCTTCGGCTACGAGCGGGTGGATCAGGTGGAGAGCCGGGGCCAGTTCAGTGTACGCGGCGGGATTATTGACATTTTCCCGGTGAACCGCGAGTTGCCGCTCAGACTGGAGCTGTGGGGCGACGAGGTGGATTCGCTGCGGGAGTTTGACCCGGCCAGTCAACGGTCCCAGGGCAATCTCGAGCGGGCCGATGTGCTGCCGCTGGCTGAGCCCGAGCACGCCGGCAAGCGGGTGCCGTTTTTGTCGTACCTGCCCGGCGGTGCCGGCGTGTACTTCGATGAACCTTCCCGCGTCCGCGAGGAGATCAGCCGGCTGACTAAGGAGAATCCGGAGGTCAAGGGGCGGATTTTCACCTGGGCCGATCTGGCGGCGACAGCCAAGGCTTATAATGTGACCTTTTTGTCGTTGCTTCTCCAGCGGGTACCTCAGGCCGAGCCGGGGGCGATCATCAGCGTCGCCGCCAAAGGGGTGGCTCCTTTCCACCGCCAGATGGACATGCTGGTGGATGAGCTGCAGGCTTGGCTGGCCCGCGGGCGGGCAGTGGTGATTTTCATGTCCGGGCGCGAGAAGGCGGTGGCTCTCCAGAAGAATCTGGCGGCCGAGGGCCTGCGGACGGCTTACGCCGAAAGCCCGGCGGCGGTGACACCGGCGACGGTATTGGTGACGGTGGGCACGCTGAGCGCCGGTTTCGAGTTGCCGGCGGCCGCCCTGGTGGCGGTGACCGAACTGGATATTTTCGGCCGCCAGAAAAAACGGCGGCTGCCGCGGATCGCCAAAGAGCAGCAGATAAATTATTTCCGCGATATCAACGTGGGCGACTATGTTGTCCATGTCAACCACGGCATCGGCAAATACGCCGGGGTGGAGACGCTCGAGGTGGCCGGGGTCCACAAGGACTATTTCTTGATTCATTACGCCGGCGACGACAAGCTGTATGTACCGACCGACCAGGTTCAGCTGCTGCAGAAGTATATCGGCTCGGAGGGCGACGTGCCGCGGCTGCACCGGATGGGTGGCAGCGACTGGTTGAAGGCCAAGACGCGGGCCCGGGCGGCGGCGACCGATCTGGCCAAGGAGCTTATTGCCCTTTACGCCCAGCGCCAGGTGGCGCCGGGCTATGCTTTCGAGGCCGATACGCCCTGGCAGAAGGAGTTTGAGGAGGCCTTCCCCTACGAGGAGACGGCCGACCAGCTGACCGCCCTGGCTGAGATCAAGGCCGATATGGAGCGGTCGCTGCCGATGGACCGGCTGCTGTGCGGCGACGTGGGCTACGGCAAGACTGAGGTGGCGCTCAGGGCGGCCTTCAAGGCGATCATGAGCGGCAAGCAGGTTGCGGTGCTGGTGCCGACGACGGTGCTTGCCCAGCAGCATTATCAGACGTTCTCGACCCGCATGGCCGGTTTCGGGCCGGTGGTTGAGGTGATGAGCCGCTTCCGCAGCCCGCGGGAGCAGCGGGAGGTCGCCGCCCGCGTGAACGCCGGCAAGGTGGATGTGCTGATCGGCACCCACCGGCTACTGCAGGGGGATGTGGTTTTCCCGAATCTGGGCCTGCTGATAGTTGACGAGGAGCAACGGTTCGGGGTGGCCCAGAAGGAAAAGCTGAAGCGCTGGCGCACCGATGTCGATGTGCTGACGCTGACGGCTACGCCTATTCCGCGGACGCTGCATATGTCGCTGGTCGGGGTGCGGGATATGAGCGTGATCGAGACGCCGCCCGAGGACCGGCTGCCGGTGCAGACATATGTTGTGGAGTACCATGAGGAAATTATCCGCGACGCTATTCGCCGCGAGCTCAAACGCGGCGGCCAGGTGTATTTCGTGTATAACCGCGTCCAGACGATCGACCGGGTTGCCGAGCGGCTGGCCGAGCTGCTGCCGGACGCCCGCGTAAAGGTGGGCCACGGCCAGATGGCCGAGGAGCTTTTGGAACAGGTGATGCTGGACTATTACGAGGACGAGTACGATGTGCTTGTATGCACAAGTATCATCGAAAACGGCCTTGATGTGCCGAACGCCAATACGATCATCGTTTACGACGCCGACCGCTTCGGCCTGTCGCAGCTTTATCAGATGCGCGGCCGGGTTGGCCGGTCGCCCCGTCTGGCGTATGCGTATTTTACCTACCGGGCCGAGAAGGTGCTGACCGAGGTGGCCGAAAAAAGACTGCAGGCCATCAAGGAGTTCGCCGAGCTGGGGGCCGGCTTCAAGATAGCCATGCGCGACCTGGAGATCCGCGGGGCCGGAAATCTGCTGGGCTCGCAGCAGCACGGCCACATCGTGAGCGTGGGCTTCGAGATGTACTGCCGCCTGCTGGATGAGGCGGTGGCCGAACTGAAGGGCGGCAAAGCGCCCGAGCCGCCACCGGAGCCGGTGCTGGAATTCAGTATCGATGCTTATCTTGATGGCGACTATATCAGCGATGCCATGCATAAGATTGAGATATATCAGCGGATTGCCGCCATCAGGAGCGAGGAGCACATCAAGGATATTATCGATGAGCTTATCGACCGTTTTGGCGAGCCGACGCCGCCGGTGCTCAATCTGCTCATGGTCGCCCGCCTGAAAAACCTGGCCCGACAGTTAGGCATCCGCTCGCTGGTGGAGTATGCCGACCGGGTCGAGCTTACTTTCGGCGATCAGCCTAATGTTAATGTCGACAGTGTGCTGGCCCTCAGGGAGAGATATCCGACCCGCATCACCATTTTGCCCGGGCCGCCGGGGGTGATTCGCCTGCGGACGGCGAAGCTGGCGGGGCCGCTGCTCGATTGGCTGGCCAAGATTTTGGCTACTTTGGCCGGGGCGACGATTGGCTAGATTTCTTTAACCCTCCTTGCCGGTTATGAATAAAAGCGACTGAGCGGATATATACTATCACTAAGCGAATGTCAAAAACTGTAGAAAAGGGGGGATAATGGTGAAGGCGACTGGTATAGTCAGACGTATCGATGACTTAGGCAGGGTAGTCATTCCGAAGGAAATACGACGCACTTTGCGTATTCGCGAAGGCGACCCATTGGAGATATACGTTGACCGCGAAGGAGAGGTTATTCTCAAGAAGTATTCGCCGGTGGGGGAATTAGGGGACTTTGCCAAGGAATACGCCGATTCGCTTTTCGATGCTATAGGACATGTAATCCTGATCGCAGACCGGGATAATGTTGTAGCAGTCGCTGGCGCTTCGAAGAAGGAGTTTTTGGGCAAACCGCTGGGGCCGGCGGTGGAAAAGGTTATGGAGGAACGGAAAACGGCCCTTATTAATAATCCGGGGGATTATAAGCACTGCAAAGGCTGCGTGACCGACTGCGACGAGGATGAGGTGTGCAAATTCACAGCGGAGGTGATTTCGCCGATTATCGTCGAGGGTGATGCCATCGGGGCGGTGATTATCTGCTCAAAAGAGCCGGGAGTCCAGATGGGTGATATGGAGGTCAAGCTGGCCGAGACGGCGGCGGGCTTCCTCGCCAAACAGATGTCGCAGTAGTGCTAAGCGGTTGGAGATTAAGTAGCGGACGTCGGTTCGCTACTTTTCTATTTGGGCGGCCGTAGCCAAAGTTTTTGGAAAGTGTTTTAACTGTTAGCATATTTTGTTATAATATAATGTGCACTTGCGCCTAGCCGCTTGCTAGTATCCGGACGGCGGCGCAATCCTGAGAGGACTGAACTGTTTGGGCAAGGATACCTTTTTGAAGGGCGCGCTCATCCTTACGGTGGCCGGTATAGTTGTCAAGCTGATCGGGTCGGTGAACCGGATTCTTTTGTCGCGCCTTTTGGGGGGCGAGGGGATCGGCCTGTATCAGATGGCCTATCCCATCTACCTTTTGGCACTCAGTATTTCGTCCGCCGGTATTCCGGTGGCGATTTCCATCATCGTCGCCGAGAAAGTGGCGCTTGGCGACTGGCGGGGCGCCAACCGCGTTTTCAAGCTGTCGCTGGCGATGCTTGCGGTCACTGGAGTGGTCTTTACCCTGCTGCTCTGGTTCGGGGCCGGCTGGCTGATCGACCAGCATTTCGTGCGTGACCCGCGGGCCTACTACGCGATCGCCGCTTTAGCGCCGGCGATTTTCTTCGTGACCGTGCTATCGAGCTACCGCGGCTATTTCCAGGGTCTGCAGATGATGACACCGACGGCGATCTCCCAGATCATCGAGCAGCTTTTCCGCGTGGTTACGATGATTCTGCTGGCTTATCTGCTGCTGCCCAGCGGCATCGAGTTCGCCGCCGCCGGCGCCAGCTTTGGGGCCGGCCCCGGAGCGGCGGCCGGGCTTTTGGTGCTGCTGTATTTCTACTGGCGGCAGCGCCCGGGTTTCCAGGAGAAGATGGACAGTCAGCCGGCCCTCAGGCAGGAGCCGGGTGTGACGATTATCAGCCGTATCATCCGCCTGGCGCTGCCGGTGTCGTTGGCCAACATCATGCTGCCGGTGGTGTCGAATATCGACCTTCTCATCGTGCCGGCGCGGCTGGAAGTGGCCGGTTATACGGTCGAGCAGTCGACCGAGCTGTTCGGTTATCTGACCGGGATGGCGGTGCCGCTCGTCAATATGGCGACAATCCTGACGGCATCGCTGGCCGCCAGCCTGGTGCCGGCAGTGTCAGAGGCCTTTACGCTGCGCAACCAGCAGCAGGTTTATCAGCGGACGGCTACGGCGATGCGGATTTCCAATCTGATCACCATTCCGAGCTTTGTCGGCATGTGGCTCCTGGCTACGCCGATTTCACTGATGTTGTACGGCACACCCAACGCCGGGACGTCGATCGCCATAATGTCGATGGGCATTTTCCTGCTGGGCATTCACCAGGTGACGACCGGGGTGCTGCAGGGACTCGGACATACGGCTATCCCGGTCATCAACATGGTGATTTCGGCCAGCGTCAAGGTAGTGCTGAGCTGGGTGCTGACGGCGATGCCGTCGCTGGCCATTAAGGGGGCGGCCTGGGCTACCAACGCCGATTTCGGGGTGGCGGCGTTGCTCAATATGTATTTCGTATACCGCTATGTAGGCTTCGCCCTTGATATGAAGGATACGCTGCGGACGACGCTGGCGGCAGCCATGATGGGTGGGGCCGTGCTGCTGACGTACCATGAGATGATGGATCTCTTGCGCAATAATACGATAGCTACATTGATTGCCATCGCTGCCGGCGGTGGCGTGTACGGCCTGGTGCTGCTGGTGACCGGCGGCGTTACCGGCCGGGATATCGAGCGGATACCGCGGGTCGGCCGTCAGTTGGCGGCGCTTTTTCGGTCGCTCAGATTGCTGAGGGGGTAAGATGGCAGAGATTGTCGTTATAGGCCTGGGGCCGGGGGATTTCAGCCTGATAAGCCTTGAGTCATGGCGGGTACTGGAAGCGGGGCCGCCGCTTTTTTTGCGCACCGCCCGTCATCCGGCGGTAACCGGCCTAAACGAACGGGCCGTCGCCTTCTCCAGTTATGACGGCGTGTATGAGCGACACGCCACCTTTGAGGCAGTGTATGCGGCCATCGTCGACGACCTGCTGGCGCAGGCGAAGGCGCTCGGCCGGGTGGTCTACGCCGTGCCGGGCAGCCCGGCGGTGGCCGAGCGGTCGGTGAGCCTGCTGCGCGAGCGGGCGGCAGCGGCCGGCATAGGCGTCAGGCTGCTGCCTGGCATGAGCTTTCTCGATCTGCTTTATGCCAGACTTGGTCTCGACCCGGTCGACGGGGTAACGGTGGTGGATGCTGCCGATCTCGATAAGCTGCCGCCCGATCTTGGTACAGCTTTAGTTGTAACCCAGGTGTATAACCGCCAGGTGGCCTCGGACGCCAAGCTCAGCCTGATGGAATTCTGCGCCGACGACTTTCCGGTTACGGTAGCCCGGGGTCTCGGGCTGGCCGACGAAGAGGTCCGGCAGGTGCCGCTTTACGAGCTTGACCGCCTGCCGACGATCGACCATCTGACAAGCGTCTATGTACCGGCCAGGCCGAGCCGGGCGACAACCTTCACCTTGGACCCGATCGTCGAGGTGATGGCCAAGCTGCGGTCACCGGGCGGCTGCGTATGGGACCTTGAGCAAAGCCACTCCTCGCTCCGCCGGTATATTGTCGAGGAAGTCTATGAGGTGCTGGAAGCTATCGACGAGGCCGACGGGGACAAGCTGTGCGAGGAGTTGGGCGACCTCCTGCTGCAGATTGTTTTCCACGCCCGGATCGCCGAGGAATGCGGCGAGTTTTCGATGCAGGACGTGGTTACGGCGGTCGCCGAGAAGATGGTCCGCCGCCACCCCCATGTTTTCGGCGATATAACGGTGCGCGACGCGGCCGAAGTAATCGTCAACTGGGAGAAGATCAAGAAGCGCGAGAAGCCGGGTCAGCGTCCGGGCGTGCTGGATGGGGTGCCTAAAGAGCTGCCGAGCCTGATGCGGGCCTACAAGCTGCAGGCCAAAGCCTCCAAAGTGGGCTTCGACTGGAATAATGTCGGTCCGGTTTGGGACAAGATAAACGAAGAACTGGCCGAACTGCGGGAAGCGGCGGCCGGCGGCCAAACCGCGGCAATGGAAGGTGAGCTCGGCGATGTCCTGTTCAGTATTGTAAACTTGGCGCGCTTTTTCGACATTGACCCCGAAATCGCCCTCAATGTGACCAATAACAAGTTCAGCCGGCGATTTGCCTACATTGAGGAGCATGTGAAAAAAGCTGGCCTAAAATGGAAAAATTTAACTATCCAGCAATTAGACGCTTTGTGGGCTGAGGCAAAAACTAAAAATTTTGAAGGAAATAAGTAATATTTGACAATTTTTTTTGGGGACAGGAGGAATAAATACAGTAATAGCGAATAATGCTAAAAGTAGCCATAATTGAACAGGGAGGTAGGAATTGTGAATAAAACTGAGTTGGTTGCTAGCGTTGCCGAGAAAGCCGGGATGACCAAGAAAGATGCCGAGAAAGCCGTCAATGGTCTGTTCGCCAGTGTAGAAGAGGCTCTTGCCAAGAAAGACAAAGTTCAGATCATTGGTTTCGGTACCTTCGAAGTCAAAGCTCGTGGCGCTCGCAAAGGCCGCAACCCCCAGACCGGTAAAGAAATCACCATTCCGGCGTCCAAGACCCCGGTCTTCAAAGCCGGCAAAGGTCTTAAAGACAGCGTTAACAAGAAAAAGTAGCTGATAGACGAAAACCGGGCTAAACAGCCCGGTTTTTTATTTGGTGAGCTCGTAATTAATGCAGCCGCTTGTTTAGTCCGGTTCGTTGCCCTTTATTATCAGCACCGGGCAGGGGGCGTAGTGGACCAGGTGGTTGCTGACACTGCCGAGGAGGAGGCCGGTTACCCCGCTCAGGCCGCGCCGGCCCATGACGATAAGCGAGTAGCCACCTTCGGCGGCGATATCGACAAGCTGCTGGCCGGGGGGGCCGAATTCCAGACGGGTGTCGACCTGGCCGGGGAAGTCGGCGAAAAGGTCGCGGGCATTGCTGAGAATGAGTTTGCCGGTGTTTTCAAGGTCTTGCATGACCGATACCGGGATGGTGATTGTGTCAGGCATGGAAAAGGCCGGCAGGGTATAGTAGTTCTGGATGACATGGACGAGGGTAATCCGGCTGGCGAATTTTTCGGCCAGCGCCCGGGCCACCCGGGCGGCCTGGAGGGCCATGTCCGAGCCATCGGTGGGGACGAGGATTTTTGTGAACATGTTGTCGCCTCCTTGCGTCGTACTAAATACTTGGGTTATTCGGCAGGCAAGCCGCCGTATCCTGCCGCCGGCACGCGTATAGTAGCCTTCCCCGCTTTGCCATACTAGTGGTGATGCAAATTGAAAGGGAGGCTTTGAAATGCGCAGAGGATTGCTTTTGGTTTTGAGTCTGGTTCTGGCGGCTATGGTAGTGGCGAGCGGCTGCTCGCTGTTCAAGGGAGCCCAGAAGAAGCCGGCGCCGACGCCTACGGGTCCGGAACCGCAAATCAGCGTGTTCATGCACGAGACCGGCGCCAAACAGACGATGAAGATGGAGGATTACATCGCCGGCGTGGTGGCCGGCGAGATGAAAGCCGACTGGCCGCTGGAGGCCCTGGCGGCCCAAGCCATTGTGGCCCGCACTTTCACCCTGGAGCAGATGGAGTCGAAGGGCGGCGTGCCGGCCCGCGGCACCCAGGCGTCGACCGATGTCAAGGAGTTTCAGGCTTACAACGCCAAGGCGGTCAATGACAACGTGAAGAAAGCGGTGGAGATGACCCGTGGCCTTGTAGCCACTTATCAGGGTAAACCGATCACAACCTGGTTCCATGCTTCGGCGGGCGGCATCACGGCGACCGCCAAGGAGGGACTGAACTACAAGGAGGCTGAGCCGCCCTATATCAAGCCGGTACAGTCGCCCGACGACTTGGCGCCGGCCGACGTCAAGAACTGGACGGTGACCTTTAGCAAGCAGGAAGTTCTGGCGGCCCTAAGCAAGATGGGCCAGAAGCTGACCACCGTCGACAGTGTGGAAATTGGCCAGAAGGGACCCTCGGGGCGGGCGACCAGCCTGGTTTTCAACAAGAACGTTCAGGTGGCGGCTCCCGATTTTCGGGTGGCCCTTGACAGCGTCAAACTGAAATCGCTGCTTTTGGACAGTGTTACCGTAAGCGGCGACAGCGTGACTTTCAGCGGCAAGGGCTTCGGCCACGGGGTGGGCATGTCGCAGTGGGGGGCCCACAAGCTGGCCAAGGACGGCAAGAAGCCGGAGGAGATAATAAACTTTTACTTTCCGGGAGTGCAGATCGAAAAGCGATGGGAGTAAGTAGGTTGTAAATTTGAGCCGGGAACAACCCCGGTTTTTCTTTTTTCAGGGGGCGGCATTGCGCTGGGGCGCCGTGCGCAAAGAAAACGCGTAGACGATGAGCTGAAAAGAATATGGAGGAGGCCGCACAGGCAAAATATAGCTTATCAGGCAGAAGGCTGAAAAGGCGGCGGGGACAGGGTGGGCGAGGACGGAAGAAGAAAGATCACCATTCGCAAGCTGTCGGCCGACTTTCCGCCGGCAGCGTTGGCGGACGCGGCCGCCAAGCTGGCCGGCCTCAAACGGCTGATCACCGGCGGCCGCCAGGTGGCCGAAGGTCTGGGCCGGCTGGTCCAGCATCTCAAACAGGTGGCGGCGCCGGCCGGCGAGCCGTTTGTTTTCACCGGCAGGCTGGCGGATAACGAGCGGCTGCTGCGGGAGGAGTTCGCCGACTGCGACGATGTCCGCTACCGGTCGTTCACGGCCGGCGGCCGGCGGGCGCTGCTGGTGTATCTGCAGGGGATGACCGACCAGACGCTGCTGGCGAAGGATGTGATGGAGACGCTGATGGCGCCGTCGGAAAAGGAAAAACCGACGGTTACCCTCGACTCGCTTATAAACACACTGGTTACGGCTGCGTCGCTGGCGGTGAGCGGTTCTCCCAGGGAAGCGATTGTCGCCGTGCTGCGCGGCCGCACGCTGCTGCTGGTGGACGGGCTGAGCCAGGGGCTTTTGGTGGGGACGGTCAAGCATGTCAAGCGGGCGGTGGAGGAGTCGAGGACCGAGGCGGTGGCCCGCGGGCCCCACGACGCCTTTAACGAGACGCTGGAGGACAACATCGTGCTTATTAGGCGGCGAGCCGCCGACCCCGACGTTAAGGTAAGGCTGAAAACCATCGGGGCGCGCAGTCGGACAGAGGTTGTCCTGGTGTATGCGGCCAGCCTGGTGAAGCCGGGGCTGGTGGCCGAACTGGAGCGGCGGCTGGGTAGGGTCAAAGTGGACCGGCTTTTGCTGGCGGCCCAGGTGGAGGAGTTCATTATCGATCATCCCTGGTCGCCTTTTCCCCAGACCCAGTTCACCGAAAGGCCGGACACCTTCCTGGCGGCAGTGTACGAAGGAAAGGTGGGGCTGATAGTCGATAATACGCCAAACGCGCTGATCGTGCCCTGCACGCTGAGCGCACTGCTGCAGAGCACCGAGGACTTCACGGTGCAGCCGGTGGTGGCCAGCCTGATCAGGTTGACCCGCTATCTGGCGGTCTTTCTCGGCATTTTTTTGCCGGCGATGTATGTGGCCTTCGTGTCGTACAACCCGGGGATGCTGCCGACGACGCTGGCCATCACGGTAGCCGAGCTGCGGGCCCGAACGCCCTACCCGGCCTTTATGGAGGTCATTATTATGGAGGTCATCCTGGAGCTTTTCCAGGAGGCGGTGGTGCGGCTGCCGCAGAAAGTCGCCCCCGGAGCCAGTATCCTGGGCGCCTTTGTTATCGGTACGACCATCGTCCAGGCTGGTATTGTCAATGCCCTCCTGGTGGTGGCGACGGCGGGGACGGCGATCGCTTCCTACACCATGCCGGCGTACAACCTGGGCCTGGCCCTCAGGTGGCTGCGGCTGCCGACGGTGGTGGCGGCGGCCGTCCTGGGGTTTTACGGCATCGCCCTCGCTTATCTGGCTCTAATCGTCCATCTGTGCAGCCTACGCAGCTTCGGCGAGTCGTATCTGGGCGGCCTGTTCGACGTGACCCTCATGGAGGATATGAAGGACAAGCTGGTGCGGCTGCCGGTCACCTGGCAGAAGGAGCGGCCCAAGCAGCTTGGGCCGCAAGAAAGGACAAGGGCGGGGGAGTGAGCGATGGCCAATCTGGAAGCCAAGGACAGGATGTCGCCGGTGCAGCTGGCCATAGTGATTTTTATGGTGGTGATAGCTGTGCCGGGGACAGTGCTGGTACCGATACTGAAGGCGGCCGGCCACGGGGCCTGGCTGAGCGTGCTTACGGGGGCGGCCCTTTATTACGGGGCGGCCTGGCTGATGCTGAAGCTGGGGGAAACCTTTCCGGGCGAGAGTCTCGCCGAATATATGCCCCGCCTGTGGGGCCGCTGGCTGGGCGGGGCGGCGGTGTGGTTCTTTGTGGCGCTGTTTTTCTTATCGGCAAGCGATTTGCTGTACATTACAAGCCGGCAAATAACTTTTTTCATGTTCGACCGGACGCCGTTCGAGGTGGTGCAGGCGAGCATGCTGCTGGTGTGCGCCTACTGCGCGCTGCAGGAGTGGGGAACCATCCTGCGGGTGGTTCAGTTTGTGTTTTTCACGGCGTTCCCGATGTGGCAGTTGCTGCTGTCCACCAGCCTGCTGAATTTCCGGTTCATGAACT
>JAEZLU010000021.1 GCA_023415075.1 Bacillota bacterium | reverse complement strand
TGACCATGGCGGTGTAGTCGTCGGCCAGCGCGAGGCAGCGGAGGATGAAGGCGGCGTATAGATTGCCGGCCCCGGCCCGGTAGCGGGCCCGCAAGTGGGCGCGAACGGCCCGGCCGTAGTCGCGTTTATCAAGGTACGGCGGATTTGTGACAACAACTGAGTAGCGCCGGCTGAGAAGCGTGGCCAGCGGTTCGCCGGCCTCTTCGGCTGTCAGCAGCGACCCGAGTTCGGCTGCTTGGCCATCGCCGGCGGCCACGATATGGCGACAGAGGCCGGGCAGCTCGGCGTCTAGGCCGGGAGCCCGCTCTTTGGCCTGTAGCCACAGGGCGGCGCGGGCCACGGCTACCGCCCGCCGGTCGATGTCCAGGCCGAACAGGTTTGTGTTGAGGATGGCGGCGCAGATTTCGGCCGGGCTGCCCCCGCCCTCTTCGCGGTACATGGCGTAGAGAAGCTCGAAGGCCCGCATCAGGAAGTGGCCGGCGCCGCAGGCCGGGTCGCATACGGTCAGGCTGGCGGCCGGCCGGGACGGACCGGTGGCCTCGCCGGCGGCCCGGACGTAGGTGCGCCAGCCGGCCGCCAGCGGCGATGCCGGGTGGGACTCAAGCCAGAGGGCGCCGAGGGAATTTTCCACCAGGAAGTCTACCATATAGTCCTCGCTGTAGATCTGGGTGGCCGGCACCAGGGTAGCGGCCGCCACTTTGGCGTACTGGTCGGCCCGGGCCGCGCTGATGCCGGCCCGTTCACCGTCATGCCAGTATTGATGCAGCCAGCCCAGCGCCGCCGGCGCCGCCAACAGCGCCGAATGTCCGGTCAGAAGTTCGCGGCCCTCGTTCAGTAAGGCCGTCGGCATTGACGCCCCGTCGCCGGCGAAGGTCAGGAAAGCCGGCGGCGGCCCGGCTATACCGCGGGCGGCCATGCAGGCCTCCAGCCCGAGGCGCATGGCCAGGCTCCAGGCAGCTTCGCTGCCGACTTCTGCTTCAAGTATACGCCGCAGGCCAGTTACCGCCTCGCGGACTTTTTTCCATTCACCGTTAGCCATTTTGCACTCCACTCGCTGCCGAATCTTATCAAAAGGTCACCAGCCTGCAGCCGGTGACCAAAATAATCTATAATGCCTGGCAGGTTTCTCAAGGTGATCAAAGGATGATAAGCCTTGACGCCAAAATACGGCTGGTCGAGTTCGAGCCTGACCATTCCTGGCAGCATGTAGCCATTATCGACCATAGCTGCTGCCAGGGCGGTCATGGCGTAGTCTTCCGTCAGGGTTAGTCTTTTCCGAGCACGAAGGGGGCAAAGCCGACAGCAGCCCAAACCTCGTTGTAGACCACCCGCTGCAGGCTGTCAAGTCGCCGCCGCAGCATAACTTTGACCTCGGCCAGCGAACTCAGGTAAAGGCGGCTGGACGGATGGGCGCTGTTGAGGGCGGCCTGCTGGTAAAACTGGCCGGATTTCTCCACAAGGCTGCTTAGCTGCCACAGGGTCGTCAGCACGGCGATATTTTCACCGGCAGCCGTTTTCAGCGGGCCGCCGGCCGCCTGCCAACCGCCGTCCGCCCCCAGCAGGGTGGCCGGATTGACCTCCGGGTAGCTGCCGGTATCGACGTTGGTATACTGGGCCCGATCTATCAAAAGCTCAAATTCGGCCTGAAAAGCCGCGACCGCACTCAGCACCGGCTCCATCCCGGCCGGCGCCTGTTCGGCGATCCGCTCGGTCTCCTGGCGGATGCTGGCCTCCATGGCGGCGGCGAACTGGAATATCTGCATCGCAATCCCTCCGAAAAGCAGCCCATTCCGCCGCTGGACGAAATGGGCTGCCGCTCTAACTAGTCGGACAATAGTTTGCCGGCTTTGGCGAAGTTGGTTTTCGGCCATTCGCGGATAGTAATGGAGATGGCTTCAGGCGGGCACTTGGCGGTTTCGGCGATCGCTTCGGTTACCTTCTGGGCCATGGCCCGTTTCTGCTCGACACTGCGGCCTTCGGCCATGTCGATCTGTACTGCTGGCATTAAGCATCCCTCCTTGTTGGTATTTTTTAGTTTATTCGCCACCTGCAAGAATATACCTGCCGCCTTCCGGCTGATTATGTCACAGCCGGCAATCAAAAAAAAGCTGCCGGCTGTTATCCCGGCGGCGTTTTTTTCTCAAGCTGGTTCAGGGGAGCAAAAGCCCGGTCATGGCCCGCAGATTGACCCACACCCTGAAGGTGCCGACCATCGGCTGGACGCCGCCCACGAGCGGCGGCCCGAAGATGTTGACGACGCCGAGGGTTATGAGCAGCGGCGATGATGACGTGCCCGGCCCGAAGATGCACACACACTCCGATACCTCGCCCACCATGCCGCCGACAACCCAGCCGCCTACCAGGATAACGCCGACGTTCTGGCCTTCGAACTCGGCCAGTTCCTCGATAAGTTCGCTGTGCTGACGGGTCATCGGCGGTTTGGCGACTTTCATCTTCGGCGGCGGGGCTTTGGGGATGCTGGCGACTTTGCCGGTCTCGCTGATTGGCGGGAACACGAAGGGGCCTTCCACCACCCCGGCGACGTTGCAGACATCGACGACAAGCTCACTCACCAGGATATCTACCCCAGGCAGGGTCGGATTAGGTGGACGAAACCTTACCGTGTTTACGCACGGGATGCCGACAGCCGGCAATATGTTGAGCAGACAATCATCGAGGCGTCCAAGGCGGCCGAAGGCCACCGAGCCGTCCACAAACATGACGAGCACGTTGCGGTCCCGCAGCTGCCTGAGCGCGATGGCCAGGTCGCGGTTACAGAAATGATGAAGCGGTGTATCCAATGCCATAAGCCTCCTTATTGCTATCTGTAATATAACTTATGGCTAGAAGGCGTTATATGTTACCAGCCGGGTGGAAATAGAAAGACGGCCCTGCTGGGCCGCCCCTAGGTTATTGTTGTTCAGTTTTTTTCCGCCGCTTGTGCCACCACAGACCGGCGTAAAGGACGACCACCAGGACAACTATGGCTATAAGCCTGTGCATATTTTGGCTGGCGAAGACGATATCATGGCCCAGCAGGACCTTAATAACTACCGGCGGCAGCTTTCCCAGGAAGGTCGCCCAGAAAAAGTCCTTGAAGGAAATCCGGCTTATGGCCGCCACTGCCGTGATGATCCCCGATGGCGCCAGCGGCAGCAGACGGGCGATGAGAAGCGCCTGGAAGCCGTTGGCGGCGCTGTAGTCGTCGACCTGCTTCAGATAAGGGCTCTGGGTAATCCAGCGCTCGACTATCTGGCGAAAAAAATAGCGGGCGAAGACAAACATGAAAAAGGCGCCGATAACTTCGCCCATCCAGGATATGAGGGTGCCCCACACAAGGCCATAGACGATGCCGGCCGCCCCTGAGAGGATCATGAACGGGAAGACGACGGTGAAGGTCATGACCACGAAGAGGAGGATGGTGACGGCTATGCCCCAGGCCCCGAATGACCGCAGGTACTCGGCCAGGGCGGCGATGTCGCCGTGCTTTATTATACCGTAGGCATGGTGGAAAAATTCCGGCTGCCAGAGGTAAACGGCCGCCGCCGACCCGATTATAAACAACCAACCCCAGAGTCTGCCCATCAGCCTCTCCCTTGCTTTGATGTTTACGAGAATAAGCATACTAAAATTGTCGCAAAAAGGCAACCCGGGCTGACGGCAAAATAGAAGCAGCACCCC
>JAEZLU010000340.1 GCA_023415075.1 Bacillota bacterium | reverse complement strand
CCTTCGCCGAGCGCTGCCAGGCGGCCAACGACTTCACCCTTGCCCTGCTGAAAAAAATCGGCCCATACATCATCGCTGCTCTGGCTATCGGCGGCTTTATCCACGGCTACGTGCCGGACGCCTTCCTGGTTGAATACGCCGGTCGCGGCAATCCGCTGGCCGTGCCGCTGGTCGTCCTGCTGGGCGTGCCCCTCTACAACAGCGCCTCCGGCATGGTGCCGATCATCTACGCCCTGATCGAGAAAGGCCTGCCGCTCGGCACCTCGCTGGCTTTCATGATGGCCGTCAGCGCAATAAGCTTTCCGGAGATGATCATCCTCCGCCGGGTGCTCAAGCCCAAGCTTATCGGCATTTTTGCCGGCATCCTGGCCGTCGCCATCATTCTCACCGGTTACCTTTTCAACGCGGTAGTATGAGTAAGGAGGCAAGAACAATGAAAACCGGACGTAAGCAGGCGGACGAAGAAATCCGCGAACAAGTGCGCCAGAAGTACGCCCAGGCCATCAAGGCCAAGAATGGCTGCGGCGGCCCGGCCGGCTGCTGCGGCGGCACCAGGGACGCCACCGAGGCGATAACCGGCAATCTCTATCAGGCCGACGAAGTCGAAGGCCTGCCGGAAAACCTGCTGGCCACCTCCCTGGGCTGCGGCAACCCGACCGCCCTGGGGGCCCTCCACGCCGGCGAAACCGTTCTCGATCTCGGCAGCGGCGCCGGCCTTGACGGACTCTTGTCCGCCCGGCGGGTCGGTTCGGCCGGCAAAGCCTACGGCCTGGACATGACCGACGAGATGCTGGCCGAAGCCAACGCCAACAAAGCCAAGTCGGGGCTGACCAACGCCGAATTCCTCAAAGGCCATATCGAAGCCATCCCCCTGCCGGCGGCAGCGGTCGATGTCGTCATCTCCAACTGCGTCATCAACCTGTCGGCCGACAAGGATCAGGTCTTCCGCGAGATCTTCCGGGTCCTCCGGCCCGGCGGCCGGGTGGCCGTCTCGGATATCGTCACAACCAAGCCGCTGCCGGCGGACCTGCAAAAAAATATCCTGGCCTGGGCCGGTTGCGTAGCCGGGGCCCTAACCGACCAGGAATACAAAGGCAAACTGGCCGCCGCCGGTTTCGCCGACATCGAGGTCGTCGTCACCAGAGTATACGACCTTACCGGCCCGGCGGCCCGCAAGCTCGCCCCCTGGGCCGAGCCTGCCGACCTGGAGGCGTTCGACGGAAGCGTTGTCAGCGCCTTCATCCGGGCGAAAAAACCGGCCAGCCTTCTCACGCCAGGCCGCGACTACGCTATCCGCCCGGCCCGGCCGGAAGACGTCGGGCCGATTGAAGCGCTGCTGACGGCCGCCGGCCTGACCGCGGTGGCGGTCGCCGCCAGCTTGGACCGCTTCCTGGTCGCCGACAAAGACGGTGTCGCCGGCGTAATCGGCAGCGAATACTATGACGGCGCCGCCCTGCTACGGTCGCTGGCGGTCGCGCCTGCCTGCCGCAAGGCCGGCCTGGCCGCCGCCCTGCTGGACGAAGCCATCGCCCGGGCCAGGGCCGTCGGTGGCGCTTCCGTCTACCTGTTCACCCACACCGCGGCCGACTACTTCGCCAGGCGCGGCTTCGCGGCCGTCGAGCGGGCGGCGGTGCCGGCCGGCCTCCTCGGCAGCCCGGCCGTGACCACCTGCTGCGCGGGCGCCGTCGCCATGAAGCTGGCGGAGTAATTAAGCCTGCGCTTATATTCGAACTATAGCGGGAGGGGAAAATAATGCCTGAAGAAAAAATCCGCCAGTATGCCCTGGACCGCGGGGCCGATCTTGTTGGCTTTGCCGCCGCCGCCAGCTTCGCCGAGGCACCGGCTGGTTTCCGGCCGCAGGACATCATGCCCCGGGTCAGGAGCGTCGTCGTCCTCGCCAGGGCCCTGCCGGCGGGGGCCGTGGGCTCAGCTAACCAGGTAGTCTACACCGCCCACCACCTGAATAACGTCAAGCAGCTCGACGAGCTGGCCCGGGTCGTCGCCCTCTTCATCGAGGCCCAGGGCGGCCTGGCCGTGCCGGTGCCGGCCGATGACCCGT
The DNA here is from genome assembly GCA_023415075.1 of Bacillota bacterium. Classification (GTDB taxonomy): domain Bacteria; phylum Bacillota; class Negativicutes; order Sporomusales; family UBA7701; genus JAEZLU01. The sequence continues at coordinate 7,807 of JAEZLU010000340.1, read as the reverse complement.
ATTTTCACTGGGAGGAAGACCGCAAACATGGCATGGGCATCCTCTCCCATCGCCACGCTGCCGTCAAAGCCGGCCTCGGCGTCATCGGCAAGAACGCCCTGGTGATAACCCCGGAATACGGCAACCGGGTCGAATTCGTATCCATCCTGACCGATCTGGTGCTTACTCCGGCGGCCGCCGCCCCCGGTCTCTGTCTGCCGGACTGCCGGCTGTGCCTGGAGGCCTGTCCGGTTGGCGCCCTCGACGGCACCGGTTCGGTCGAGCAGCTCAAGTGCCGCAGCAACCTGTCGGTCAAATCGGCCCGCGGTCATAACCTGGTCAAATGCTGGCAGTGCCGGGCCGCCTGCCCGGCCCGAGCCTGACGGCCTTTTCCGCAGGCGAAAGCCTGCCCCTTTGTCCGGGCCGTCCGACCGGGCGCCTGCCAACTGATCAATTTTTTTACCTGTTATTATTGACATCGTCGCTAAACGTGTGCTAATATCTAAAACAACTAAATAAACCACTCTTATCCAGAGAGGTCGAGGGACTGGCCCGATGACACCCGGCAACCGGCGCGCAGCGCAGTGGTGCCAAATCCAGCAGGAGAGATCCTGGCAGATGAGAGGAACGGCAATGCGACATGCGCCCTTCCTCGAAGGGCGTTTTTATTTACCAAATCGATAGTGATTGGCTGATCAGACAACTGAAGGCCAAGGCACTCCCTCTTGCGGGGGAGCGTCTTGGCCTTTGGCTTTTTCGGCAGGCGGAAAGGAGGCGACACGTATAGGCCGGCCGGAGACATACCGAAAACGAATGGAGGAAAAATTAATGAAAAAGATAGCAGCACTACTCGCAATCCTCGGCCTGATCGCCGTCCTGGCGGCCGGCTGCGGCGGCCAGAAAGCGGCGACGCCGCAAGCGCCGGCGGCCGAGAAAAAAAGCATAAAGGTCGGCGTCACCGCCGGACCGCACGCCGAGATAATCGAGCAGGTCAAAAAGGCGGCCGCCAAAGACGGGCTGGATATCCAGATCGTCGAGTTCAACGACTACATCACCCCCAACATCGCCCTCAGCCAGGGCGACATCGACGCCAATAGCTACCAGCACCAGCCCTTCCTCGACCAGCAGGTCAAGGACCGCAAATATGAGATCGTTACCATCGGCAAAACGGTCATCTTCCCGATGGGCATCTACTCCCAAAAAGTCAAGAACCTGGCCGACCTCAAAAACGGCGCCACGGTGGCCATCCCCAACGATCCCACCAACGGCGGCCGGGCCCTGCTTATTCTCGCCAAGGCCGGGATCATCAAGCTCAAAGCCGACGCCGACATCAAGGCGACGGTCGCCGACATCACCGACAACCCCAAGGGCCTGAAAATAAAAGAACTCGACGCCGCCCAAATCCCACGGTCGCTCGGCGACGTCGACGCCGCCGCCATCAATACCAACTACGCCATCGTCGCCGGTTTGGTGCCGACCAAAGACGCCATCATCATCGAAGCCGCCGACTCGCCCTACGCCAACATTGTAGTTGTCCGTAGCAAGGATAAGGACGACCCGGTTTTCCAGAAACTCTTAAAAGCCTACCGCTCGCCGGAAGTCAAACAATGGATTGACGAGAAATACAAAGGGTCGGTTGTAGCGGCCTGGTAACAGGCCGGCCGCTGCCCATCCGCGCGGGCGCCGCCAGAAAGGAGAAACCATGATCAAACTAACCGGCATAACTAAAGAATACCGGGGCGCGGCCGGGCCCATCCGGGCCCTCAAAGGGGTCGACCTCAGCGTCAGGGCCGGCGAAATTTACGGCATAATCGGCAAAAGCGGCGCTGGCAAGAGCACGCTTATCCGCTGCATAAATATGCTGGAGAGGCCGTCGGCCGGCAAAGTGGTGGTCGACGGCGAGGACATCAGCGACCAGCCGGAGCGGCAACTGCGGGAAACCCGCAAAAAGATCGGCATGATCTTCCAACACTTCAACCTGCTGTCCAGCCGGACGGTCTATGAAAACGTGGCCTTCCCGCTGGAACTGGTCGGCCATGACAGCAAGACGATCGCCGCCGAAGTTCTGCCGCTTTTAGAACTGGTCGGCCTCACCGACCGCAAAGACCAGTACCCCGCCCAACTGAGCGGCGGCCAGAAGCAGCGGGTGGCCATCGCCCGGGCCCTGGCCAGCCGGCCCAAGGTGCTGCTGTGCGACGAGGCCACCTCGGCCCTTGATCCCCAGACCACCCGCTCGATCCTTGCCCTGCTCCGGGACATCAACCGCAAGCTTCAACTCACCATTATCCTCATAACCCACGAGATGCAAGTTGTCAAGGAAATCTGCGACCGCGTCGCCGTCATCGAGGACGGGGTTATCATCGAAGAGGGGCCGGTGGTCGACCTCTTCGTCCGCCCGCAGACACCTACCACCCGCGAATTCGTCCGGGCCATCGTCAGCCACGACCTGCCGCCCCTGCTGGCCGGCTGCGACTTCTCGCCGGTGCCGCTGGCCGACGGCGGCCTGCTGCTGCGGCTGACCTTCCTCGGCCCGCTGGCCGAGGAAGCCTTCATCGCCCGCCTCATCCGCAAGCACCACATCGACGTCAACATTCTGGCCGGCAGCATCGACACCGTCCGGGACACCCTCTTCGGCACCCTGGTCGTCGAGCTGACCGGCGACCAAGCCGCGGTGCGAAGCGCCCTAAACTACCTCCAGACACATGATCTGGGAATCGAGGTGATCGGCTATGTCGCCAGACATCATCGGATTACTGGCTGACTCGTTGGCTGAGACCATTTACATGGTGGCGGTTTCGGCCCTCATCGCCACCCTTGCCGGCATCCCCCTCGGCGTAGTCCTGGTAACCACCAGCCGGGGCCACATCATGGAGAACCGGAAACTCAACGCCATTCTGGGGGCTGTCGTCAACGCCACCCGCTCGACCCCCTTCATAATCCTCATGGTGGCCATCATTCCCCTGACCAGGCTGCTTGTCGGCACCTCGATCGGCACCAACGCCGCCATCGTTCCCCTGGCCATCGCCGCCACCCCGTTCCTCGGGCGAATCGTCGAAGCCGCCATCCGCGAAGTCGACCCCGGGGTGGTCGAAGCCGCCCAGTCCATGGGAGCCTCGCCGCTGCAGATCATCAGCAAAGTGCTCATACCCGAGGCGTTGCCCTCGATCGTCCTTGGCATCACCATCACCGTCGTCAGCCTGATCGGCTTCTCGGCGATGGCCGGGGCGGTAGGCGGCGGCGGTCTGGGCGATCTGGCCATCCGCTACGGCTACCAGCGCTTCCGGCCGGACGTCATGCTGGCCACCGTCGTCATACTCATCGCTACCGTCCAGCTTGTCCAGTCCGGCGGCGACTACCTGGCGCGGCGGCTGACCAAAAGATAACCGTGCGCCAAATCTTTTTCGAGGCCGGTATTGACATCGCCGATAACCATATGCTAATATCAGAGACAACTAAATAAATCACTCTTATCCAGAGAGGTCGAGGGACTGGCCCGATGACACCCGGCAACCGGCGCGCAGCGCAGTGGTGCCAATTCCAGCAGGAGCAATCCTGGCAGATGAGAGGAGAGGCAATCGCAAGTAAATCCTTTCCTCGGGAAAGGATTTTTTGTTTGCCGGGAGAGGCTATATATCAGCAGGAGGGGACAGCTATGGCAACCACAGGCGGCAAACCGGCGGCCGACAAACTGCCGCCGTCGGTCTGGGCGAAGATCGAGGCGGCGATCGCCGCCATCGGCTACGGCTCAATCACCGTTGTCGTCCAGGACGGCAAAGTTATCCAGATCGAGATCAACGAAAAAATCCGACTGGCGTAAACCGGGAGGGCAGGAAAGTGGAAGGCAGCAAACCAGCGGCCGGTCAACCGGCCGGGCAGCGGCTCAGGGCGGAAATAACCGCGGCCCTTAGCGGCCTCGAGTACGGGCAGGTTGTCATTTTGATAAAGGACGGCAAAGTCACCCAGATCGAGCGGACCGAGAAAAAGCGGCTACCCCGCCTCGAGGGGCTCAACGGCGAAGGCATCTGACCCGGCGACCATTAACGCCATGACAGCGACAGCAACGAAAGAGAGGTGGCCAGCGACCATGAAACTGACCTCGACCATTGTCCAGCTCGGCCTGTGCACCGACGAAAAAACCGGCGCCATCAGCACGCCCATATACCAGACAGCCACCTTCCGCCACCCGGCGCTGGGCGAGAGCACCGGCTTCGACTACACGCGGACGGTCAACCCGACCCGCAAAGTGCTGGAAGAAGGCATCGCCCGCCTGGAGGAAGGGGCGGCCGGTTTCGCCTTCGCCTCCGGCATGGCGGCGCTCACGGCAGTTCTCATGCTGTACGCCGCCGGCGACCACCTGGTGGTGGCGGCCGATTGCTACGGCGGCACCTACCGCCTGCTGGACAAAGTATTTGCTCGCTTTGGACTGACCGCTACCTTCGTCGACGCCAGCGACACCGCCAAAGTCGCCGCCGCCCTCACGCCGGCCACCAAAGCCATCATCCTCGAGACCCCGACCAATCCGCTCATGCGAATCGCCGACATCCGGGCCATCGCCACCTTGGCCAGGGACCGCGGCATCCATACCATCGTCGACAACACCTTCCTCACCCCCTATTACCAGCGGCCGCTCGCCCTGGGGGCCGACATCGTCGTCCACAGCGCCACCAAATACCTGGCCGGCCATAACGACCTCCTATGCGGCCTGGTCGTTGCCCGCGAGCCGGCCTTGGCCGAAAAGATCGGCTTCATCCAGAACTCGACCGGCGGCGTGCTCAGTCCTGCCGACAGCTGGCTGCTTACCCGCGGCATCAAGACGCTGGCCCTCAGGATGGAGCGGCACAGCGCCAACGCCCAGGCGGCGGCCTTCTGGCTGCAGCGTCACCCGCGGGTTCGCCGAGTTTATTACCCCGGATTGCCGGACCACCCCGGCAAAGGAGTCCACGACTACCAGGCGACCGGCTACGGCGGCATGCTTTCGTTCGCGGTCGACGATGCGGCCCTTGTGCCGCAGGTCCTGCGGCGGGTCAAGCTGCTGCGGTTTGCCGAAAGCCTGGGCGGCGTCGAATCGCTTATCACCTTTCCGGCCGTCCAGACCCATGCCGACATTCCGGCCGCCATCCGCGACGAACTCGGCATCGACAACAGACTGCTGCGGCTGTCGGTGGGCATCGAAGACGTCGGCGACATCATCGAGGACCTCGCCCAGGCGCTGGCCTAGGCGCCCCCCCTGGCGGCCGCGTATTGACAGAGCTGGCGGCCTGTGGTAAGCTGAAGGCAAATAAATAGTGGCAGCCGATCAGAACGACTGAAGGCTGAGGACGTCCACCGGGACTGATCCTCAGCCTTGTTTTTTTCCCCTTAGTCCGTTGTAGGCGCCACACCCCAGGCACTACGGCCTGGCGAAAAAATAAACCAACTGGAGGCATGAAAAATGGCTAAAATCGCCCGCAACCTCACTGACCTTATCGGCAAAACCCCGCTGCTGGAAGTGGCCAACTACAGCAAAACCCAGGGCCTGAAGGCCAGGCTAGTCGTCAAACTCGAATACTTCAACCCGCTTTCCAGCGTCAAGGATCGCATCGGCTACGCCATGATCAAGGACGCCGAAGACAGGGGCCTCATCAACAAAAACAGCGTCATCATCGAACCGACCAGCGGCAACACCGGCATAGCCCTGGCCTTCGTGGCCGCCGCCAAAGGCTACCGTCTTATCCTCACCATGCCGGAAACCTTCAGCATCGAGCGGCGTAACCTGCTCAAGGCCCTCGGGGCCGAACTCGTGCTTACGCCCGGAGCCGAAGGCATGAAGGGAGCCATAAGACGGGCCGACGAACTGGCGGCCGAAACGGCGAACTCCTTCATTCCCCAACAGTTCAAAAACCCGGCCAACCCGGCCATCCACCGGGCGACGACGGCCGAAGAAATCTGGCAGGACACCGACGGCCAGGTCGACATCTTCGTCGGCGGTGTCGGCACCGGCGGCACGATCACCGGGGTCGGCGAAGTCCTCAAACAGCGCCGGCCGGCGGTTAAAATCGTCGCCGTCGAGCCGGCCGACTCGCCCGTGCTCTCTGGCGGCCAGCCCGGGCCGCACAAAATTCAGGGCATCGGCGCCGGTTTCGTACCGGACGTCCTTAACCGGCAAATCATCGACGAAATCATCAAAGTCAAGAACGAGGAAGCCTTCGCCACCGCCCGCGCCCTCGCAAAAACCGAAGGCCTTCTGGTAGGCATCTCCAGCGGCGCCGCCGCCTTCGCCGCCAGCCAACTGGCTCTGCGGCCTGAGAACGCCGGCAAGACCATTGTCGCCCTGTTGCCCGACACCGGCGAGCGCTATCTGTCGACCCCGCTGTTCCAGGAGGCTCAGGGCTAAGCCGGCCGCTTACCCGGTTTTGCCTCCTGTGAAAGCTGCCGGTTGCATCCGCCGCCCACTTTTGCCATAATAGTAGATGTTCCAATACACAAAAGTGCGGTGGTTAAACATGGATATCGGACAGCGGATTCGCGGCCTCCGCAAGGCCAGGAACCTCACCCTTGGGGAACTGGCCGGCGAGACCGACCTGTCGCAGCCTTTTCTCAGCCAAATGGAGCGCGACATCAAGACGCCCTCCATCGAAACCCTCTCCCGCATCTGCACGGCCCTCGGCGTCACCCTGGCCGAATTTTTCGCCTCTGACGTCCTGCCGCCGGCCGACCTCGAACGTCTGGTGGCGGCCGCCCGTCGACTCACGCCCCGGCAGCGGGAACTGCTGTCGCGGTTTCTCGAGCAACTGGCGGCGGTGAAAGAGGAGCCATGACTGCCAGGTAACAAAAAACCCGCTATAAGCCGGGTTTTTTGTTTGTCGGAAAACCGGCACAGCAGCGTCCCCGCAGCCTGCCCGCTGGCCGGCGGGCGCTGGTGGGGCGGGGCCTTTCGGGGGCACCGGCTCAATAATCGAGATTTATAATTACCAGACCGGCGGTTATCAGCAGGGCACCGACAATCTGCCTGCCTGAGAGGACCTCGCCGAAAGCCGTGTAGCCGACGAACATCGTCACAAGCGGCGCACAGGATATCACCAGGGCGACCTGGCTTATCGACCCCTTTTCCAGGGCGTAGAAATAGGCCAAATCGGCAAAAACCGCGGCCACCGCCGCCTCGAGGGTGACAGTAAGCCAGAACCGCAGCGGCAGGTCCCTAACTTCGATATGCGCAGGGCTGATCAGCAGCCAGCTGAGGACGAGGGCGGCGGCGATGATCGTGCGGATGGCGAAGGCGGTCAGCGGATTTATCGAGTTAATCACCGATTTGCCGAAAAAGGGGGCAAGGCCCAGGCAGAGGACGGCGACGAAGGCGTACAGAAAAACCATCGGTGTAGCCTCCGGATTATAGATTAGTAAAAACTATGCCGCTCCGGCAGGTTTTAGGCTAACGACGCGTAACAAGCCGGCGGCGATTCATTCCCTTGGGAGGGCCGGACCAAAAAACGGCGAATGCTAAAAGGCGGTGACGGCATAATCTGCCTTTCACCGCCAAAAGGTAAACGGCCGCTTTTGTTTAATTTACAAGAAATATGGCCACGCGGAGGTGAAATTACAGTGCCGGAGATCAACCAGCTAGGCAAGACCCAGAATTTCGAGTGGGGTTCGATCCTTTGGTTCGTCGAGCCCAGCAACCTGGATATCGAAAGAATGAGTGTCGGCCTGATAACCTTTTATCCCGGCACCACCCAGGAAGAGCACCTCCACTCCGGCGACGAGCAGGTAATCTGCGTCGTCTCCGGCGGCGGCACCCATATCATCGACGGCCAGGCCTTTCCGTTGCGGCCGGGCGACGTCAAGCACATCT
>JAEZLU010000138.1 GCA_023415075.1 Bacillota bacterium | reverse complement strand
ATATAGGTATCGTATAGCTCCTCCCGGCCGGCGACCGAGGGGAAATCGCAGTACAGGCATTTGCGCAGGCAGAACGGGATATGGATGTACAGCCCGAGGTTCATATCATCTCTCCCATTATCTTTCCAACGGCGGCGCTAATAGTGGGAACGCCGTAATCAGTCGATCTTCAGGACGGCCATAAAGGCCTCCTGCGGCAGCTCGACGCTGCCCACCTGCTTCATCCGCTTCTTACCTTCCTTCTGTTTTTCCAGCAGCTTGCGTTTACGGGTGATGTCGCCGCCGTAACACTTGGCCAGCACGTCCTTGCGCATGGCCCTTACCGTCTCGCGGGCGATGACCTTGCTGCCGATGGCTGCCTGGATGGGGATCTCAAACATCTGGCGGGGGATGATGCCTCTGAGCTTCTCGACCAGCAGCCGGCCGCGGTAGATAGCCCGGTCGCTGTGGACGATGGTGCTGAGGGCGTCGACCGGTTCGCCGTTGAGCATGATGTCGAGCTTGACCAGGCTGGACTCGCGGTAGCCGACAAGCTCGTAGTCGAGTGAGGCGTAGCCGCGGGTCGACGATTTGAGGCGGTCGAAGTAGTCGTAGATTATCTCGCTCAGCGGCAGCTCGTAGGTGATCATGACCCGGGTGACGTCGAGGTACTTCATGTCGCGGTACTCGCCGCGCTTCTCCTGGGACAGCTCCATGACGCTGCCTACGTAGTCGTTGGGGACGATGACCGTCGCCTTGACGTAAGGCTCCTCGATATGGTCGATCTCCTGCGGCACCGGCAGGCGGGAAGGGTTCTCGATCTCCATTACCTCGCCGTCGGTTTTGAAAACCTTATAAATGACGTTGGGGGCGGTAGTGATAAGGCTGATGTTATATTCCCGCTCCAGCCTCTCCTGGACGATGTCCATGTGGAGGAGGCCGAGAAAACCGCAACGGAAGCCGAAGCCCAGGGCCACCGAGGTCTCGGGCTCAAAGACCAACGAGGCGTCGTTGAGCTGCAGCTTTTCCAGAGCGTCGCGCAGGTTGTCGTACTCCGAGGTCTCGACCGGATAGAGGCCGCAGTAAACCATCGGCGTCACCTTGCGGTAGCCCGGCAGCGGTGCGGCGGCCGGGGAGGCTGCGTCGGTGACGGTGTCGCCAACGCGGGTGTCCTTGACGTTTTTGATGCTGGCGGCCAGGAAGCCGACCTGGCCCGGCCCCAGTTCGTCGACGTTCATCAGGTAGGGGCGAAAAACGCCGACCTCGTTGACCTCAAAGGTCTTCTCGGTGGCCATCATCTTGATCTTCATGCCTGGCCGGATAACCCCATCTATGACGCGGACATAGACGATGACCCCTTTGTAGGCGTCGAAGTGGGAGTCAAAGATAAGCGCCTTGAGGATAGCGGCAGCATCGCCGGCCGGCGGCGGGATTTTGTTGACAATGGCCTCCAGCACCTCATCGACGCCAAAACCGGTCTTGGCGCTGACCAGTACGGCGTCCGAGGCGTCGAGGCCGATGACATCCTCGATCTCGTGCTTGACCTTCTCGGGATCGGCGCTTGGCAGGTCGATCTTATTAATGACCGGGATGATTTCCAGATCGTGTTCGAGGGCCAGGTAGACATTGGCCAGCGTCTGGGCCTCGATGCCCTGGGCAGCGTCGACCACCAGCAGGGCCCCTTCGCAGGCCGCCAGGCTGCGGGACACCTCGTACGTAAAGTCCACATGGCCGGGGGTGTCGATAAGATTCAGCAGATACTTCTCGCCGTTCTTGGCTGTATACTCCAGGCGCACGGCCTGGGCCTTGATGGTGATACCGCGCTCGCGCTCGAGCTCCATCTGGTCGAGCACCTGATCGGACATCTCGCGGGCCGAAAGCGTGCCGGTATGTTCGAGCAAGCGGTCGGCCAGGGTCGATTTGCCGTGGTCGATATGGGCGATTATGCAAAAGTTGCGGATATTGGCCGTAGCCATAGGCAGCTTCCTCTCATACGGGCATGATTACTTATCAATCAATTATAGCATCTGCCCGTGGCGGCCTGCAAGCCGTCCCTCAGCGGCGAATATCCTCAGCCAGTTTGCGGAGAAGCGGCCGCAGTTGCTCGCGGAGCGCTGCCAGTTCTTCTTTTGTCTTAATCGCTTCGGCGATGAACTGCCGGCGCCACACTTCCAGCCAGTACAGCGGCCGGTCGATATTCATGGACAGGACGGTGGGCAGAGTGACCGACCGTCCGCCAAGACCGACGGTGAGTGAACGGTCGCTGCTGGCTATCGTACCAACCGGGTAAACGGCCCGCAGTCCGATACCTGCGCCCAGGGCGTAAGCCCGCCAGTAACCGTCGGCTTCCCGCCGGAGACCGATCGTCTGGCTGAACTCCTGGCGCTGGGTCAGTCTGTTCATCTGGGTTTCGACAACGGTAACGCCGGCAACAACGATCACGGCGAGAATCGCCAGCCCGCGCCGCAGAATGCGCCGGTCGGCGGCAGCCATCGACAGCAGCATGCCTCTCCCTCCTTTATTCTACCTTGTCCAACCTGTCTGCCATTTTATACACAGTTACTCGTTATTTCCAAAAACCGGGGCCGTTTGGAAGCCCCCAGCTGCTAAACAGCTTCGCCGAGCGTAAAGCGACACGTACTAAAATGTACGTGAGCAAACGCTCGGCGAAACAAGTGCGCCGTTCTTGGCGCTTTAAGCAGGCGCACAGTGCTTCAGCGCTGATGCGATCGCTTATGCCCGTAGGGCGAAGCGCGTAGAACGGCGGCCTCCCCTTGCGGGGACAACGCAGATGGGGGCTTTTGAGCGGTCCCGCTAGGATTCGCTTAGTATTTCGGCCACCACATCACTCAAAAGTTCGATGCTGTGTATCGCTTCCTCCTTGGTATTATCCTGGCAGCCCACCTCGATAAGCAGCGACCGGGGATGAAGGTGCTGGTTGTAGCGCCACTCCACCAGTTGGATGCCACGGGACAGGCTGGGGAAACGCTGGTTCAACTTGGCGTCGATCAGCTTGGCGAACGCGTGATTCTGTTGCCAGTGGGGCTGAACGAGATCGGGCTGGCCCATGCCCACGACCAGAGTTATGCGGGCCATTGCCGTGCCGTTGACAATGACGGTGGCGTTCTCGCGCTTATCGGCGTCACGGTGGATATCGAAAAGCATCTGCAGCGACGGGTTGTCGGCCAGCAGCTTCCTAGCCGTCGTTTCCGACGGCCCGTAGGCTTTCATGAAGCTTGGGTAGTCGTGGATGTTCTTGCTCTGAACCGCCGGGATGCCGTGCTGGGCCAGCCTGGCCACCATCGCTTCGCCGACGTCGACGATGTCGCCGCGCTGGCCGCCGGGTTTGTGCGAGCGGCCGGAATCCGGCACAAAGGATTCGGCGGTGTGGGTGTGGTAAATGCCGACAAGCGGCTTGCCGGCCGGAGTTATGCTCTTCCATTCGAACTTGGGAAAGTCGGGCAGCGACAGGGCGCTTACGTCTGGTAACGTAAGTCTCACCAGGGCCATGAAAGGTATCTCCGCTCTGAGCAGCGAGCGGGCATCTTTGAAGTCGACGCCGGTTACGAACAGCAGAGCGTTACGGACAAGGCCCGGTAGGCTAACCTCCGGCCGCACGCTCACCGGCGCCGGCGTCTGTCCGGCCGATCCCAGGCCGGGAATGCCCAGGGACAACACTTCCCGCCACTCGGGAAGGAGCCCGGCCGGCGCCTTGCCGGCCGGCCAGGCGGCGCTGGCCGGGACCGCGTTTCCGGACAAGCTGAAATACGCCCCGGCAAGCGCGACTGTGAGAATGATCAGGATTATGCCGACCAAAAACAGTTTCCGCCTGGCCTTGCGTTTGCGCTCCTGCCTTGTAACCATTGCCGCCTCCCGCCTGATGGGCGTGTTTTGTTTACATACAAACTATATGCTTGGCGGCGAGGCTTATATTCCATAAAAAGAATCAAGACAACAGGGAGATTTATCAGTGGAGGTACATATGGATATTCTCGTAGTCGATATGCGGATGCAAGGCCTGATTGATGCCGCCGGCGATCGTCTCGGCGATATCTTCGATCAGCCGGTCGACCTCCTTGGGGGTCACCATCAGGTCGCCCAGCGTCTCCGGCAACACCTGGCGGATAATTGTTTGGCGATCGCCCTCGGTGAGATCTTCCAGGCTCTTGAAGTAGCGGGCGAAGGCAGCGTGCTCCTGCAGGGTATTGATGGTGTCCATGGCGATGGTCGAGGCATGAACGACAGTAGGCACGCCGATGGCCACCACCGGCACCCCCAGCGAATCCTGGGTCAGGCCGAACCGCTTGTTGCCGACCCCTGACCCGGGGCTTATGCCGGTATCGGCCAGCTGAATGGTGGAAACCACCCGCTGGCTGGAAGCGGCCGCCAGGGCGTCGACAGCAATAACCAGGGTGGGCTTGATATTGCCGACGATCCCCTGGATGATCTCGGCCGTCTCCATGCCGGTGATGCCCAAGACTCCGGGAGCGATAGCGCAAACCGAGCGGACGCCGCCTTTGAGCTCGGGCGACAACATGCCCTGCAGGTGGCGGGTGACGACAATCTTGTCCACCGCCCGCGGGCCGAGGGCATCGGGGGTGATATTCCAGTTGCCCAAACCGACGATAAGGAT
>JAEZLU010000291.1 GCA_023415075.1 Bacillota bacterium | reverse complement strand
TTATGTTTCTTATGGTGCGGTAGAGTGGATTTGAACCACCACGAGGTTGCCCCCGCCAGCCCCTCAAGCTGGTGCGTCTGCCGTTCCGCCACTACCGCGTTGGAGGGAAGAAGGATAAATGGTGCGGTCGAGTGGATTTGAACCACCACGAGGTTGCCCCCACTAGCTCCTGAGGCTAGCGCGTCTGCCGTTCCGCCACGACCGCATTTTTTCTTGCCGCTCTCGCGGCGACAAAACTATCTTACCACAAGCCCTTGTACCAGTCAAGCCCTAGAATACTACCTTTTTTTAGTCAGCCCCCACTCGCGGGCATTCCATAGATTGCCGGCCTGGGTCGGGTTAGGTTTGTAGTTTACCACAACATCGCGGACGGCGTCAATGTTGGAGCGGAAATACAGCGGGATTACCGGCGCCTCGGCGACAATGAGCTCCTGAATGCGGAGATATGCCTGCCGCCGGCCTTCGAGATCAACCGTCCGTTCGCCCACTTCCAGCAGGGCGTCGGCCTCGCGGCTCTTCCAGCCCGGATAGTTTTGCCCCTGATAGCCATTGCCGGCACCGGGGATATTTTTCGAATGCCACAGGCTGGAGTTGTCCGGGTCGAGCCCGGCCACCCAGGCATAAAGGGCCGCCTCAAACCGGCGGGCCTTCAGCACGTCGCCGAAGAAGGCCGGCACCTCGACCGGCCTGACGGCCACACTCACCCCGAGCTCTTTGAGCTGCTGGACGATAGCCTGGGCCACCGCCTCCCGCGTCTTGTTGCCGGCAGTCGTCACCAGGGTGAAGTCCAGCCGCCGGCCTTCGCGGACCATGACGCCGTCCGGCCCGGGCTTCCAGCCGGCCTGGGCCAGCAGTTCCCTGGCGGCGCTGAGGTCGCGGGCCGGCGCTTTCAGGGCCGGATTAAACGCCCACGACAGCGGCGACTGGTCGCCGACCGCCGGGCTGGCTACCCCTTTTAGGAGATTGGCGATAATCGCCTGGCGGTCCAGCCCGAGAGCGATGGCCTGCCGCACCCGCATATCCTGGAACAGGGCATTGTCCAGGTTGAAGTCCAGATGCTCCCAGATCATATTGGGCGTAACCACTGCCCGTACGCCGCCGACGGCCTTGACCTGCTCCAGCTGGTTCAGGCCGATGTTGCTGACGATGTCGACCTCGCCGCCCTTTAGCTGGGTTAGCATAATACTGACATCGGGGATGAACCTGTAGACTAGGCTGTCAAGATTAGGCCGCCCCTTGAAATACGCGGGGTTGGCCTCCAGATAGATCGCTTCGGCGATCCGCCACTCCCGCATCTTGAATGGTCCCGTCCCCACCGGCGCCCGGTTGAAGGCGGCCTTGTTCAGGTCGGCCTCGCCCTCCAGGCGGTGCTTCGGCAGGATGGTGCCGAACAGGGTCAAATACGGCGCGTAAAACTGGCGGTAGCGGACGATAACGGTGTTGGCGTCAGGCGTCTCCACCGCGCTTATCCGCTCGTAGCCCTCGCGGGAAACGACATTGGCCCGGCGGTTCATTATAAGCTCCCAGGTGAACTTCACGTCGGCCGACGTGAAGGGCGTCCCGTCATGCCAGGTCACCCCGGGCCGCAGCCGGTAGACGACCGTCAGCCCGTCGGCGCTGACGCCGCCGTTCGCCCTTGTCGGCACTTCGCTGGCCAGGTCGGCCACCCATTCGCCCTTGTCATTGGTCTGCACCAGGCCGCTGAAAATCAGGCTGCCAATCTCGGCGGTGGCTAAAAGGTCGGACAGCAGCGGGTTTAAGGTGTTCGGCTCCTGCAGGCTGCCGTAAATCAGCTGGCCGCCGGGCTGCAGCTGGGCCGCCGGCGGCACGGCCGGCCCGGTCTTATCGCGGCTGCCGCAGCCTGTCCCCAAAAGCAGCGCCATTATTAAAACGATGGTCGTGCCAAGTCGTTGGTAACGCAAGCAACCCACTCCCAAACCTCATTTTACCGCCGCAACCTCCGGCGGCAGGCTATTGCCCGTAAAGCTCCTGGTACCGCTCCCGTGCTTCAATGACCCTTATCACATACTCCCTGGTCTCGCGATAGGGTATGGTCTCGACGTCGCGGAAATCATCGCTCCAGCCGAGCTGGCGCATCCACTGCTTGACATTGCCCCGGCCGCCGTTATAGGCTGCCAGCACCAGGATATCGTTGTTTTTAAACTCCTTGCGGAGCGACGCCAGGTACCAGGTACCGAAGCGGATGTTTGTTTCCGGGTCGCTCAGCATATCGGCCGTGAAGCCGCCGACATTGAGTTCGCCGGCCACCCATTGCCCGGTCTCGGGCATCATCTGCATAAGGCCCCTTGCCCCTTTGGGCGATCTGGCGGCCGGCAGGAATTTGCTCTCGGTGCGGACGACGGCGACGATCAAATAAGGGTCGACCTCATACTCGGTGGCATAGCGAAACACCTTTTCCTGAAACGGGAAAGGGTAAACGTACTTCTTCTGAAACCAGTCGCTGTGATATATCAAATAGCCGGCCATCAGCCCTGCGCAAAGCACAAGCAGCAGGACAGGCAACGACCTCTTAATTTTCATGGTAACCACTCCGTTAATCGCACTTGCTACAACGTATGTGCCAAGGCGGCGATAAATGACGCTTATTCGCCGGCGGCCGTCAGCCGCCGCCACGCCGCCGCCACCTGGCGCCCGGTGTTTTCAATATCCTTGCTGTTGTCGATTACCACCGACGCCCGCCGCACTTTCTCGTCCAGACTGAGCTGGGCCGCGAACCTGGCCTCGGCCGCCGGCCGGTCCAGCTGGTCGCGCGCCTGCAGCCTTGCAAGGCGGGCGGCGTCGGCGGCGTACACTACCCAGACCTCGTCGACCCGGTCCGCCCAGCCGGCCTCGAACAAAAGCGGCACGTCGAGCACCAGGGCCGTCAGGCCGTCCTGGCGCGCCGTCGCCACCGCCCGCTCGACCGCCTCGCCGATGCGGGGATGGGTTATCGCTTCCAGCCTGGCGCGAGCCTCGCGGTCAGCGAATACCAGGTCGGCCACCATGCGGCGGTCGAGATTGTCATCAGCCAGCAGGTAGGGCTGTCCCAGCCAGTCGACCACTTCGTGCCAGGCCGGCTCGCCGGGGGCTACCACCTGGCGGGCGATGGCGTCGATATCGACCACCCGGGCCCCTAGCTGCCGCAGCATCCCGCTCACCGTGCTCTTACCGCTGGCGATGCCGCCGGTCAAGCCGATTATCCGCATGGGTCTCCCCCTTCTCAGTGCTGGCAGTGCGGACAAAAATGCGTCCCGCGGCCGGCCACTTCCGTCTTGGCTATCGGCGTGCCGCAGCGGCGACAGGCCTCGTTTTTCCGGCCGTAAACCTGCAGATGGTCCTGGTTGCTGCCCTTTTGGCCCTCACCGTCGCGGTAGTCGCGGAAAGTCGTGCCGCCATGCTCGATGCCCTGGGCGATCACTGCGTTGACCGCCGTATACAGTCTGGACGCCTCCTCCTCCGTGAGGCTGGCGGCGACCCGCTCGGGATGGACGCCAGCCAGGGCCAGGGCCTCATCCACATAGATATTGCCGAGACCGCCGATCAGCTCCTGTTTCAGCAGCAGGCCCTTGATCGTCCCCTTGCGGCCGGTCACCGTCTCCCGGAAATAATCCAGCGTAAACTCTGCCGACAGCGGCTCGGGGCCGAGGCTGGCCAGGCCGGCTATCCGCCACAGCTCGTCGTCCGGCAGGGCGTACAGCGTTCCCAGCGTCCGGCTGTCGGCGTACAGCAGGGCGTCGCCGTCCGCCAGCGTGAAAACCACCCTGGTGAAGCGGTCATGGGGCGTTCCCTTCTTGATATAATACAGGCGGCCGGTCATGCGCAGATGGACAACCATCACATAGCCGTTGTCCAGGTAAAACAGCAGATACTTACCGCGGCGGGCCAGGCGGCTTATGGTCACGTCGGTGACCATCGCCCGGAACTGCTCGGCTGTCGGCCACTTGATAAGCCGCGGCAGCAGCACCTCCACGCTGGCGATCCGTTTGCCTGTCACCTTGTCGGTAAGCGTGCGGCGGATTGTTTCGACTTCCGGCATTTCTGGCATGATTGTCCTCCGTCATTTGGCCTCAGCCCAGTTTTTCCCGAATTTCACGTCGGTTACCAGCGGCACGGCCAGGCTGGCCGCCCCCTCCATGGCCTCGCGGACGATTGTCGTCACCTTGTCGCGCTCAGCCGCCACCACCTCCAGCACCAGTTCGTCGTGGACCTGCAACAGCAGGCGGCTTTTCAGGCCGGTGGCCTCGAGGCGACGGTAAACCTCCACCATGGCTTTCTTGATTATATCGGCCGCCGTCCCCTGGATGGGCGTATTCATCGCCGTCCGCTCGGCGAACGACCGCTGGTTGAAATTGCTGCTGGCGATCTCCGGCAGATAGCGGCGCCGGCCGAACATCGTCGTCACAAACCCCTGGCCGCGGGCCGCGGCGACCGTCTCGTCGATATACCGCTTCACTCCCGGATAGCGGGCGAAGTAACTGTCAATGTACTCGCCGGCCTCCTTGCGGCCGACCCCCAGGTCGCGCGACAGGCCGTAGTCGCTGATGCCGTAGACGATGCCGAAGTTGACCGCCTTGGCCCGCGACCGCAAGATGGGCGTCACCGCGTCCTCAGCCACGCCGAATACCTCGGCCGCCGTGGCCGTATGGATATCGCGGTTCTGGCGGAAAGCTTCGATAAGGCTGGTATCGGCCGCCATATGGGCAAGTATCCTGAGCTCGATCTGCGAGTAATCGGCCGACAACAGCTCATCATAGCCGGCATCCGGCACGAACAGCTCGCGGATCTTGCGGCCGGCCTCGGTGCGGACCGGAATATTCTGCAGGTTAGGGTCGGAACTCGACAGCCGGCCGGTGGCCGTCACCGTCTGATTGAAGCTCGTATGCACCCGGCCGCTGGCCGGGCTGATCAAGGCCGGCATAGCGTCAAGGTAGGTCGACTTCAGCTTGGTGAGCATCCGGTACTCCAGCAGTTTGTCAATCAACGGATGCTCGCCGGCCAGCTTCTCCAGCACCTCGGCATCGGTCGAATAGCCGGTCTTGGTTTTCTTCTGCACAGGCAGCCCCAGCTTCTCGAAAAGGATGAAGCCAAGCTGCTTGGTCGAGTTTACGTTGAACTCCTCGCCGGCGATCCTGTATATCTCCATTAGCAGTTGGTCGACCTTGCGGCCGATCTCGCCGGCCATCGCCGCCAGGCTGTCCATATCCACCTTGATGCCGGTATGCTCCATCGCCGCCAGCACAGATACCAGCGGCAGTTCCAGCTCATAGTACAGTTTCTCCAGCCCGTCGGCCCGCAGGCGCTCGGCCATCAGCGGCCACAGCCCGCAGGTGCGGGCCGCCGCCCAGGCGGCATACTCGGGCTTGTCCCGCCACTCCTTCTCCGGCCAGCCTGTCGCCTGCCCGAGATATTTCTCCGTCAGGACCGCCAGCGGGTAATCGCTGGCCGTCGGGTCGAGGAGATAAGCCGCCAGCCGGGTATCGAAAGCCAGTCCGGCCAGCCGTACTCCGGCCGCCAGGCAGGCGTGGGCCAGCGTCTTGGCGTCATGGGTCACCTTAGCCACGCCGGGGTCGGCCAGCACGGCCAGCACCTCCGGCCAGTCTGCAGCCGTCGCCGGAATATATACGCCACCGCTGCCCCCGGCCACCGCCAGGCCGGCCAGCGCCACCGAGGGCACCGCCCCCGCCGTCACCGGCCAGCAGCACAGCCGACCGCTGCTGCGAGCGGCAGCCATCGCCGTCCCGGCCTCGCCGGCAATCACCGCCGCCGGCGGCGCCGCCGGCATCGGCGCGGCGACCGCGTCCGCCGCGGCTCCCGGGAAAATATTGCCGACCTTGGCCAGCAGGCTCTTGAACTCGAAGGCTGTAAAAAGCTCGCGCACCCTGGGCACATCCGGCCGCATCGCATAGTCGGCCGGCGCGTCCGCCAGCGGCATATTGCACTCGATGGTCGCCAGCTTCTTCGACAGTAGCGCCAGTTCGACGTTGTCCCGCAGCTTCTCCTGCAGCTTGGCCCCAGACACCTTGTCGACGTTGGCCAGCACATTCTCCAGCGAGCCGAACTCGGCGATCAGCTTGGTGGCCGTCTTCTCGCCCACCCCCGGAA
Source organism: Bacillota bacterium (assembly GCA_023415075.1). Classification (GTDB taxonomy): domain Bacteria; phylum Bacillota; class Negativicutes; order Sporomusales; family UBA7701; genus JAEZLU01. Next base: position 18,233 of record JAEZLU010000291.1, on the reverse strand, counting down.
CGCCGGGGATATTATCCGAGGTGTCGCCCATCAGCCCCTTGAGGTCGGTAACCTGCTCGGGCGTCACCCCGTAGTGGGCGTACAGCGCCTCGCGGTCGAACATCGCCACCTCCGAAATCCCCTTGCGGGTAAGCAGCACCTTGGTCGCCGGCCCGATCAGCTGCAGGGCGTCACGGTCGCCGGTCACGATGATGACCTCCTGGCCGGCCTTGGCGGCCTGGCAGGCCAGCGTGCCGATGATATCGTCGGCCTCAAAGCCGGCCTCCTCCAGCGCGGCGATGCCGAAAGCCCGCAGCAGCTCCTGCACCAGGGGAAACTGCTCGGTCAGCTCGCGCGGCGTCGGCTTGCGGTGGGCCTTGTACTCGGCGTAACTCGCGTTGCGGAAGGTGACCCGGCTTTTGTCGAAAGCCACCGCCACCCCATCTGGCTTGATATCGGCCAGCAGCTTTATCAGCATGGTCGTAAAGCCATAAACAGCGTTCGTATACTGGCCGGTGGCCGTCGTCAGCAGCGGCAGGGCATAAAAAGCCCGGTGCACCAGGCTGCTGCCGTCAATTATCACAAACTTGCCGGGCATGTCCCCACTCCTCAAACAAAAAAGATGCTGTAACTTTAATAATATTGGCTAGTATAGCCAAAATCCCTCTCTAGTTTTTCAATCCGCGAAAAAGGTTATGTGGCCCTTTTCGCGGCAAAAGGTGAACGCCGCCGCCGCGGCGAACCATTACCCCGGGAACGAAAAAAAGGCAGGTGCTTTATTATGGCCGACGATCTGGACCGCGTCCAGCCCATCGCCCCCATCAGCGGCCTCAAAACCTACCGCGTGCAGCCGGTTGGCGCCGAAGAGCGCCCTCCCCGCAAGCCTCCCGCCAAAAAGAAAGCCCCCCGGCCGGCCGGGAAAGCCGGCAAAGACCAATGCCTCGTGACTGCCGACAAGGTCGACTGCAAAATCTAATCATTATCGGTTTATACATTCGCGCTCTCTCTATAAGGACCAAATTACTCAAGGCTGAAGAGAAACGAGCATAGCAAGGCGTACCGGAGGGTCGCGCCGCGCCGCGTACATATGCCGTACGCAAGCAAGCGACCCGAGGAACAACGCCGCTAGGCGAAGTTTATCTTCAGCCTTTCTTTAATCGTTGCCGCCCTTGACATTATACGGATAAGTCAGCTCAATCGTCCGCTTCTCCGGGTCCCAATACACATAGGCCTTGAACACATCGTAAATCTTCGTCAGCTGGATATAGGGCGCCTCGCCGATCAGCGCGTACGGCGCCGGGCTGCCCTGGACCGTCGGCGCCCCGTCGGCCGTCCACCCGAGCCGCTGGCCCACCGCCTCGGTCACCGCCGCCAGCGGCAGGGCCAGCACGCCGTCCACCACCTGGACGTCGGCCTTCAGCGGCCGGCCGTTGACAAACACGGCCACCACATCGACGGCCAGCGTATTCGCCGCCGCCAGCCACTCCTGCTGGCCGCCGAGCAAAATATGGGCATCGGCGGCCGTCACAAACAGCCGGTTGCCTTTCATCACCGCCGGCACCGCCCGCTGCGGCCCCCGCACAAGCCCGGCCGCCTCATCCCGGACTATGCTCACTCCCAGGGCGGCCGTCAGCGGCTCCAGCGGCAGATACATCGTCTCCCGCACCGTTACCGCCGGCTCGCTCAGCAGCTTGCCGTTGACCCGCACGGCATGCAGGCTGGCGACCGGTATCTGTCTGTCGGCCTCGGCCGCCACCAGCCCGGCAGCCTCCTCCTCGCCGACGAAGCCGGCCAGGCCGACGGCGGCCAGCCTGTTTAAAACCTCGGCCGCCGTCACCGGCCGGTAACCGTAAATATCCGGATATATTCCCGCCGACACCTCGCCCCGGCCGTCCACCAGCACCTTCACCCGGTCATAGGTGACCCGGACGGGCGTCCCGTGAGGCACCACCTCGAACAGTTCCTCCACATCCTCCTCGTACATCCTGACGCACCCGTTCGATACGGCCAGGCCGATCGCCCAAGGGGCATTGGTGCCGTGGATGCCGTAAAGAGGCGCAAACCCCAGCCAGCGATAACCCAGCGGATTTGCCGGCCCTGAAGGCACCACCTCCCCCGTGCGGGGAGGAAACCACCAAGGATCCACCTCCTTTTCAAACACGTGATAGTTGCCCAGCGGGGTGGGCGTCGACGGCTTGCCGATGGCGATACGGTACACCTTCACAAGGCTGTTGCCTGAATAAAACTCCAGCGTCCGGCTGGGCAGATTGATGACAATGCCCGGCGCCGCCAGATCAGGATTCAGGCGACCCTCGGCCGGCAGACAGACCAGCAGCAAAAGAACTGCCAATAAAACCGCACGCACGGCCACCAACGGCACCCCTTCCCCCTCTAAGCTATTCGCACTAACATATATGAAGCCGGCAGCGGCCGCTATGCCAGAAAAATTATGGCAGCGCCGCCAGCCGCCCCCTGGACGGCACCTGCCGATAAATAAAAGCCGCCCCGCACCACCGAAGCGGCCGGGGCGGCCTGTCAATTGCCACGGGCGACCGGCAGCCGCCTCATCACTGCAAATTCAGGATTTGCTGGTGGGCCACCGCCAGTTGCCGGCTGCGCTCGTCGGCCACCGGCAAATAAATATGGACCTTGGTGCCGACCCGCTCCTGCGAACTGATATTGATAAAACCGCCGTGCTCGCTGATTATCCGGTGGGCGGTCGGCAATCCGAGGCCCATCCGGTCCAGCTTGGTGCTGTAAAACGGCTCGAACACCCGCGGCAGAATCTGCGGCGCCACCCCGCCGCCGCTATCGCCGACCGCGATAACCAGCATGTCCAGTTCACCGTGCAGCCAGGTGCGGATAGTCAGCGTCCCCTGGTCGGGCATCGCCTCCTGCGCGTTCTGCAGGACATTCATCACCGCCTGCTTGAGCAGGCCGGCGTCGGCGCAAACCGTCGGCAGACCCGCAGCCAGCGCCTTATCGACCGCCAGTTTGTCGCTCCCCAGCTCCTGAAAAGTAAGCTCAAGGGCATCCTCCAGCAGGCGGTTGATATTCACCCCCGGCTGACGGCTCACCGGCGGCTTGGCGAACAAGACGAGCTCCTTGACGACATTATTGATATACGACACCTCGCCCAGCAGCATATCCAGCACATCACGGCCCACGCTGCAGCGGTCGTCCTCCAGCCGCTTCATCATTATCTGCAGATAGCCGCTTATCGTAGTCAGCGGCGTCCGCACATGGTGGGCGACGCCGGCCGCCAGCTCGCCCAGCGACAGCAGCATCTGGGTTGTCTGAATCTGCTTGATCGTCGCCTTGACGGCCGAAATATCCTGGGCGATGACGATAACCCCGAACACCTCGCCCTGCGAATCCCGCAGCTTGAGCGTATCCACATGGACGAACACCGCCTGGTCGTTGACCTTCAGCTTGACGTTGGTCGCGTAAAAATCCTCGTACTCGGAAACGGCGAAAACCTTGAGGAAACGATCGCCGAAATGGCCAAAAACGGCATCGGCCCGCCTGTTGAGCGCCTGAGGCCGGCTCAGGCCGAAAACCCGCTCGGCCTCCCGGTTGATATTCTTGACCCGCAGGCCGGCGTCAAGATAAATAATCGCCGCCTTGGCGGCCTCAAAATAATCCCGGTACTCATCCCCCTGCAGCAAATATACGACCTTGTTCTCTTCCGCCTGCGCCGAAAACACCTTGCGTCAACCCCTTGTCCATTCGCTTGTCCTTAACGTGCTATTAAACGTTCTTGTAAGTATTTGTGTTTCCTGCCGTATTATTCCAATTAGTTTTCGTAAAAGTACGACATAAAAAAATCGCTCCTGCCGACAAATGCTCATAAATTTAGTCCCCAACCTCGTAAAATACGGCAGCTAAACCCGCCCAGCCCCCCTTTATTACCACATACCGGCTTCACCGCTCACCGCGCCTCGACCTTTTGCAGCATCATTTTCTGCAAATCCCGCGGGTATCGCCGCCTTCTCCGGCCCATTTGCGCCTTTCGCCACAATACCCGCCCAAACTGCACGGCCGCCGGCCGCCCTCGCCCGACCTCCGTCCGGCCCCTGCGCCTGCGCGGACCCTTTCGCCTTTCCTCGACGCTGCCGTTTTTCTTGCCGATTGCCGGCTTTTTTCCCTTTCGGCTGTCAATAAAGGCCCATCTACGTTGTCACATCTGCGGGTGCTTGTTTGCGTACGCAAAAGTACGCTGCCCTGCGCATCCTCGATGTTCCTAGTATCTGGGCCTTTCTTGGCAACCTTCAGTTTTCCCAGCTAACCATGTCAGATTCAGCGCCTTTTCCTTCTACTCGCCGACATACTTGCGCTGGAAATAATCCGGATCGATGGCCGCCGGCACCACGGCGTGAAACCTTAGCCACTCGTTGCCGCGGTCCTGCCGGGTGAGCAGATAAGCCTTCACCGGAAAATCGCGTTCGTCCACCGACAGCAGTTCTTCTTCCTCGCCGGCCTCCTCCAGGTCGTCGCGGGAAAAAGTGTCGCTGTAAAAATACTGGTCTACCGCCATTAGCGTGCCGTCATCGTTATACACCGCCCCGAAGTAAACGGAACCGCAGTCCACTGTGAACTCGTAGCGGCCTATCTCCGCAGGCGCCTCCCGGCCTATGAACACCCCGTCGACCAGCACCGGGCTCATCTTCATACTCAGCCAACCACCCTTCGCACACATAGTATCCCCAGAAATTATTCCCCGTCCTCCCCTTGGCCATGCGCCCAGCCTCCCAGGAATCGGCGGCGGCGGCGGCGAAATGTGCCGTACAGTCAATCTACCACAGGAGATTATCAATGCGCCAAAAGTACTTCGTCGAACTGCTGCTCTGGATGGTTGTCCTCATCTGGGCCGGCAACTACACCGTCGGCAAATTCGGCATGCGGGAGCTGCCGCCGGCCCTTTTCACCACCCTCCGCTTCCTCATAGCCACCCCCCTGCTCCTCCTGCTTCTCCGCTGGCGGGAAGGCTCCCTGGGCTTCTCCCGCGCCGCCCTGCCTCGCCTGGCCGTCGTCGGCGCTGTCGGTATCGCCGTCTACCAGACAGTATTCATCGCCGCCGTCAAATACACCACCGTCACCAACGTTTCCCTGGCCATGGGCGCCTCGCCTATCTTCACTGCCCTGCTGGCGGCCGCCTGCGGCCAGGAGAAGCTCTCCTGGCGCCTGCTCACCAGCTGCCTCGTCGCCTTCGCCGGCCTCTTCCTGGTCATCGAGTACAGCCCGGGCGAAACGGGTTTCGGCCAGCACACCCCTTTAGGCGACTTCCTGGCCCTGGCGGCCGGCTTCCTCTGGGGCCTCTACCCCATCCTGGCCACCCCGCTGCTCAAAGACCGTTCGGCCCTCTGGGTAACAGGCCACTCGTCGGCCATCGGCACCATTGTGCTCCTCGTCTATGCCTGGCCCGAGCTTGCCGCCGCCGACTGGCCGGCCGTAAGCTGGGCGGCCTGGGCCTCCCTTCTTTATTCGGCCGTCCCGGTCACCGTCGTCTCCCTGGTGGCCTGGTACCACGGCATCGAAAAAATCGGGGCTAACCAGGTCATGATCTACATGTACCTGATTACCCCCGTTGCCATCCTCATCGCCGCCTTGACCATCGGCGAACAAGTCACATTGTTGCAGGGCGTCGGCGCCGTCATCACGATGGTTGGCGTGTGGGCTGCCAAACGCTCCAGCGGGTAGTGCTGCCCCGCTCGCCGGCCACGATCTCCAGCCGGGCGTCGATCCTTTCTTTCAGCTCCGGCACGTGCGAGATCACCCCCACCAGCCGGCCCCTTGTCTGCAGCTCAATCAGCGCCTGCAGGGCCTTATCCAGCGATTCCGGGTCAAGCGTGCCGAACCCTTCGTCCACGAAAACCGTATCCAGGTAGATGCCGCCCGAGTAGCTCTGGACGACATCGGCCAGCCCGAGGGCCAGCGCCAGCGACGCCAGAAAAGTTTCACCGCCCGACAGAGTAGCTACATGGCGGGAAACTCCGGTATAGCTGTCCTCGACCTCGATATCCAGGCCGCCGGCCATGCCCCGGTGCAGCGGGTCGGCCATCCGCCGCAGGGTATACCGCCCGCGGCTCATTTTTTTCAGCCGGCAGTTGGCCGCGCTCATCACGTCGTCCATCAGCGCCTGCAGCACGAAACGGTGAAAGCTGACCCGCAGCGGGTTCTGGCCGTTGGCGACCTCCGCCAGCCGCCCGAGGACGGCGTACTCTTTTTCCCGTCCGGCCAGTTCGTCGTCCAAAGCGGCGATTTTCGCCAGCCAGTCCTGCTGCTTGCCGGCGCTTTCCTGGAGGGTGGCCTGCTCGGCGATGAGGGCCTCGTGGGCTGCCCACGCCGTCTCGGCAGTCGCCGCGGCTGCCGCCGTATCCGGTTCGTCCAGGCCGCTGGTGGCGGCGGTTGCCCGGGCAAGCCGGTCACCGGCCAGCGCCAGAGCGGTGTCGTAATCCTTTATCGCCTGCTCCAGGCGGACGATGGCCGCCGGTTCGCGCAAAGCCGCCCTGAAGCCGCTCTCGCTCGCAAAGCCGGCCGCCGTCAGGCGTTCGCCCAGCCCCTGCCGTTCGGCCGCCAGTTTTTCCCGGATAGCGGCCAGCTGTTTCTTGGCCTCGCCGCAGGTCGCCTCGGCCCGCTCGCGTTCGCCGGCCAACCGCTCGGCCGCCGTCCGGGCCGCCTCCAGCGCCTGCTGCAGCACTGTCAGTGCCGCCTGGGCCCCGGTCCTGGCAGTCGCCAGGCCCGCCGGCTGCCGGAGCGCCGGCGGTACCGTCGCTTCGCGTTCGGCCTGTACCGCCCGGGCGCTCTGGGCGCTTGCCTCGGCCTCCTTGGCCGCCGCTTCGGCCGCCGCCAACTCCGGGTCGAGCCTGGACAGCTCAGCCTCGGCCGCCAAGCAGGCCTGTTCGCAGCCGCCGAGGTCGGCGGCCGCCGCCTGGGCGGCTTTCAGCCTGGCCGCCGCCTCGGCCGCCGCTGTCTGCAGCAGCCCGCTGTCGCCCTGAGCCGCTTCGCCCAGTTGTTCCTTCAGATTGCTGCCCCTTGTTTTGACCCCTTCCAGGGTGACGGCAGCCTCAGTAAGCCGCCGGCGCTTGCTCTCCAGTTCGCCCTCCAGGCCGCGCAGGGCCTGCCGTTTGGCCTCCAGCGCCGTGCCTGCCGGCACGGCCGCCGCGCTCGCGGCCGGCGCGGGATGATGGGTTGCGCCGCAGACCGGGCAGGCCTCGCCTTCTTTTAGCTGGCGGGCCAGCTCGGCCGCCTGGCCGTGCCGCCACTGCCGCTCCAGTTCCTCATATTCGCGGCGGCCGGCCGCCAGCGACCCTTCGAGCTGCCGGACGGTGCTGTCGAGTTCGGCTTGCTGCCTGGCCGCTTCCTGCCATTCGCCCCGCAGGGCGTCGAGCTGGCGGCGCCAGCTCAGCAGCTGGTCGGCTTCCTTGGCGGCCGCCGCCAGCGAGGCGTTCTGCAGAGCCGCCGCCGTCAGTTTTTCCCGCTCGCTTTGAAGCTTGCTCAGCCGCTCGGCGGCCGCCGTCCGTTTCTCCCTGGCAGCCACAGCCGCCCTGCCGGCGGCGTCGGCCCTGGCTTCGGCCTGGGCCAGACCGGCGGACGCCTCAGCCAGCTGTCCGGCCCGCGCCGCTACGGCCTCAAGCTCCAGCAGCCGGGTCTGGGCGGCAGCCCGTTCTTTTTCCCGCGCCAGTTCGGCCGTCAGCCGGTCGCCGGCTTCGCCGGCCGCCGCCTTGGCGGCCGCCAGCTTTTCTTCGGCCCCGGCCAGCTTGGCCTGAGCCGCCAGCACCTCGGCCTCCCGCCGGCCGACCTGGTCGGCCACCTCGGACAGCAGGGCCGCCTGGCGGGCCAGGGCCAGTTCCTGGCGCTGACTGTCGACAGCCTCGGCCCGGCCGCTCAGCCCGGCCAGTTCGGCCTCGGCCTGGCGCTTGCCGGCAAACTGCTCCTGCAGCCGCTGGGCGGCCACTAATTTAGCCTGGGCATCAGTCAGCGACGCCCGGGCCTTGGCGGCTTCCTCGGCAACGGCAGCCTGGCGTTCGCCGAGCGCCGCCAGCGAGGCTGCCAGCTCTTTGGCGGTAGCCGCCCCGGCCTCCTGCAAAAGCCAGCCCTTTTTGTCGTTCAGGCTGGCCACTTCTTTCTCCAGCGCCCTGGCGGTCTGCTTGAAAAATTCCTCGATCCGCCGGTAAAGTTCGGTCTGAAATAGCTTCTCCATGATGGCTTCCCGGTCGCGGGAATCGGCCAGCAGCAGGCGGCGGAACTCGCCCTGCGGCAGCATGACCACCTGGCGGAACTGGTCGTGCTTGAATCCCAGCAGGCTCTCCACCGCCTCGGTAACCTCGGTGGTCTTGCCGGCCAGCACCGTTCCCTCAGCGTCATCGGCCAAGCCTGTCCGCTTCCATAGCGCCGCCTCGGGCGGCAGTTTGGTCGTGCCGCTGCCGCGCCTTTTCAGCACCTCCTGCTCCGGTCGCCGCATAATGCGGTACACCTCGCCCCCGAGGGCGAAGTCGAAAATAACCTCGGTGGCCACCGCCGGGTCGACATAAGTGCTGCGCATCTGTTTGCCGCTGCGCTCGCTGCCGCTGGTCACCCCGAACAGGGCGTAGCACATCGCGTCTAGGATGGTGGTCTTGCCGGCACCGGTCGGGCCATGGATAAGAAAAAAGGCACTCTCGCCCAGCAGGCGGAAATCGACGACTTCCCTGTCGGCATAGGGTCCGAAAGCCGTCATCGTAAGTTTCAGCGGCCTCATGCCCCCGCCTCCCTCTCCCGCCGGCCGAACTCGTCCAGGAGATTGGCCAGAGCCGCCCTTTCGCCGTCAGCCAGCGGCTGGCCGGTCACCTGGCCAAAAAAGGCGGCGAACAGATCGCCGGTCGTCTGGCGCCGATGGTCGGTCCGCAGCCCCTCGGTCTCGCCGGCGGCGGCGAAGCGGGCCTTCTCGATATGCATTATATTCGGATAAACGCGGCGCAGCTTGCCCATGGCGTCAAGCACGACGCCGCTGTCAGTCATTATCGCCATAATGTAATCGTCGGTATTATCGTCTTGCGCTGCTCCGGCCAGAATATCGGCCAGCTCGCCTTGCAGGCAGCGGACGTCCCGCCGCGGCCGGAGAGCCACCGGCTCTATCTTCACGCCGCCGGTCCTGTTGATTTCGACCAGGCTGACCGACTTGCGGTGGCTGGCCTCGGCGAAGGAATACTTCAAAAGCGACCCGGCGTACCGCACCGTCTCGCTGCCGACCTGCTGGGCCTGGTGGAGATGGCCGAGGGCCGCGTAGCAAAAATCGCCGAACAACCCGGCAGGCACCGTCGGGATGCCGCCGATGGCCAGCGGCCGTTCCGACTCGCTGGCCTGGCCGCCGGCCACGAAAGCATGGGCCACCGCCACCCGTCGCCGGCCGGCGGGAATGCTCGCCGCCCCAGCCGCCAGCAGGGCGGCCATCGCCTGCTCATGGCCGGCAGCTTCCACGGCAAGTTTGTCGCGGACGACGGCCGGCTCGGCATACGGCAGGGGGCAGAAATATACCGGCCCCCAGGCGTCCTCGAGCACCACCGGCTGCCAGCGCGGCGAAACCTGGCCGGCCAGATAAAGCCTCTGCCTGGCCAGCAGGCGTTCGCCGAACCCCAGCCGCTCCGGGCTGTCGTGGTTGCCGGCAATGACGACGACCGGGACCTGGCAGTCCAAAAGCAGCTCGGCCAGCACGTCGTCCAGCAGGCTGACCGCCTCCGGCGGCGGCACGGCCCGGTCGAAGACGTCGCCGGCGATGACCACGGCGTCCGGCCGGCTGTCCTTCACCAGGGCCACCAGCTGGCCAAGGACGTGGGCCTGATCGTCGGTCAGGTGGGTGTTGTAAAAGATTCGCCCAAGATGCCAGTCCGCGGTATGGAGAAACCTCATTTCTTACTGCCTCCCCGCCGGCCGGCGCTCACTTTGCCCACCAGTTATCGAACTCCTCATACGGCTTGCGGGACTTGTAAAGCGCGCCGCGGCCGGCCAAATACCGCTGCCTGATCTCGGCCAGCAACTGGGCATGCTCGTCGCGGCCGGCTGACGAAAAGCGGTAATGCTCGCGGCGCTCGAATTCCACGCTCGTCCGGCCGCCCTCGCTCGTCAGGCGGCCGTGGCTGTCGCACATCACGCAGCGTACCTCGCCGGTCGGTTTCACCTGCAGCAGGCTGCTGCCGCAGCGCTCGCAGGTCAGCACCCCCGGCAGCGAAAGGTCGGCCTCGCCCTCCAGCAGCCGGCCGGCCAGCCGGCGGGCCTCGGCGAGCGTCGCCGGCGTCACCGCCTCGCCGGGGCTGGCGGCCTGCACCAGCATACTGCCGACCACATCGAGGTGGAGGAAGCGGGCGAAATTGAGCACCGCCTCGCGGGCATAGCCTTCCCAGCCCGGTATGCCGTACACCACCGCGGTGACGCAGCGTTTGCCGGCAAAGGCATCGGTGTTGGCCAGCACCGATATCAGTCGGTCGTTTACGATCTTGATGCTGGTATGCGGCCCGAGGAAGTAACAGGCCGAAGCGATGACAACAGCGTCGGCCGCCTTGATTTTCGCCAGCAGCCGTCCCAGGTCATCGTCCTTGATGGTGCACTCCTGGTCGGACGCTAGGCAGGCGTAGCAAGCCTTGCAGGCCTGAATGTCAAGGTCGGGCAGCCTGATAAGTTCTTTTTCCACCGTGGCCGGCAAAGCGGCCAATATTTCCTTGGTGAGAATCTCCGAATTACCCAGTTTCCGGGGCGAAGCCACCAGACCCAGAACCTTCATCATACCAGCCTCCCACAGAATTCTTACCCATATGTTCGGCGCCGGCGGCCAAACCTCCTTGTCCGGCCGGCAAATGCCGGTTGCCAGGCTGCCGGCGGCTATAGTACAATTATTATTGACAAAACAGCGAAGGAAGACGGACAATGACCGACATTCTGCCCGCCTCCGACATCTGGTGGCGATACTTCATCTACGGCGCCCTCCTCCACCTTGCCGCCGCCACCCCGTTGGCCAAAAACGACCGCCAGGCCGAAATAATCCGCTTCGCCGGCTACGCCCTCGGCGTAATCCCCATCCTCTTCCACGAAGGTTTCATCGCCGGCGTCTGGATGGTGGCCTTCCTGTACGGCTGGTCGCTGTCAATCAAATACATCAAAGGCATGTTCAGCTGAACGCCGCCAGGCCGGAGCAATCTGCTCCGGCCTTTTAATTTATTTTTCCGTTTGGGAAAGACTAAAAAGGCAGTCTTCCCAAAACACGCCTCAGGAGGTATAGTCATGGATAAACCCAAGCAAACTAACGCCGACAAGGCCGCAAAGCCGCCTGCCAAGTCAGTCAACCGGAAAATTGACAACACCACCCCGTCGCTAAATCCGGAGGTCGATTTCATCAACCGTACCCTACCCTGAAACGGAGGTTAAAGCAATGGTCGAGGTAAACATCTCTGACAAAGGACGCCGGGAAGGCAAACAGCCCAAACACGCTCCCTGGGGCGGCAAACAGGCCGACCTGCTGTCAAGCCCGGAAGCGGCTGCCGTTTTCCCGCCGACCCGTTCGCCCGCGGCCCGGCCCAAAGGAATCGTCGAAGAAAGCGATAGTGGGGTGAAACAATGAAGAACACCGGTGAACAACACGACAAAGACGGCAAGACCGCCGGTAAAATCGCCGGCACGGCAACCGCCAAGCGGAGCAAAGGGGGTAAGAAATGACCGGAACGGCTACAGCTCCCCTGCATACACTGCAACCCCAAACAACGCCAGGGAGGTGACCCTGTGGTAAAGCCGCGCAATCCGGAGCAAAACCCGGCGGCGATGAAGGCCAACGCCAACGCCGGTTACGGTCCCAGCAACCCCGAGCCGGCCCGTTTTAAAGCCTCGGCCAAAACCCGGAAAATCCCGCCGTCGTAAAATCCTCTGTTCGGGCAATCTGTTGCCGGAGGTGATCATATGGGCTTTAAAGATTTGCCGGGCGGAACAAACGATAAAAACAAAAAGGCTGTCGCTTTTTCCAGTGAACCGGCTCCCGAAAATAAGACGAAAGTCGGGCAAACAGCAACAGTAACCCCTTAGAGTGGCCTTAGCCACTCTTTTTTTGCGCAATAATCCGGCAATTTGGAAAAAGCGCTTTAATTTCGAGAGGTTACTGTAGATTTGTGTCGAAAGAAAATTTATGTAGGGTATTCCAACAAGGAGAAGCACCATGCAGCCCAATGACGCGATCGATACTGCCCCTGCGGAAATCGACCCGGAAGTATTCAAGACTTTCTTCAGTACAAGCGGCGACATTGCGATGCTTTTCAATCTCGACCCCGAAAACCTGCCCGGACCGCTGCTGGAAGTGAACGAAGCCGCCTGCCGGAAACTCGGCTACAGCGGACCCGAGCTTGTCAGTCTGCCGCTGGCCGCCCTTGTGTCACCAGCCACCGCCGCCCAGCTGCCGTCGATTGCCGCCAGGCTCCTGACCAAACAGACCACCCGCGAAGAATGCGAGTTCGTCGACCATAGCGGCGAGATAATCCCCTGCGAGCTCGCCCTGGATATCCTGCGCCTGCATGGCCAAAGGCTGGCCCTCGGCATCGCCCACGATTTGAGCGACCGGATCGCTCTCGAAACCTCTTTCCAAAAACTCCTGCTCGACCTTGAGGACACAATTATCAAGCGGTCCGCCGAGCTGACGGAAATCAACCGCGCCTTGCAGCGGGAAATCCTCGAACGCAGCAAAGCCGAGCTGGCCCTGGCCGAAAAGGAGCAGCAGCTTCGCCTGATAACCGACAACATGCTTGATCTCATAATCCAGCTTGACCCCAACGGGAAAATCCGCTACATCAGCCCGTCCTGCCGGACTATGCTGGCTCATGATCCGGCAGTGCTGACCGACGACTCGCTTTTTGACCTGGTACACGCCGACGACCGGCAACTCGTCCAGGCAATGCTCAAGAAAGTCGTCACCTTCGGCGAAGTGGCCAACTTCGAGTGCCGCCTGCTGCACGCCGACGGCCACCTGCTCTGGAACGAGGGCAACGCCCGGCGGATAACCGACGACAGCGGTCTTGTCATTGGCGCCATCGCCTCCTGCCGCGACATATCCCATCGCCGGCGGATGGAGCAGCAGCTCGAATTCCAGGCCATCCACGACCCCATCACCGCCTTATACAACCGCACTTATTTCGAACTGGTCATGAGCCGGCTGGACGAGCCGGACTGCCAGCCGGTCGGTCTCATTGTCTGCGACCTCGACGGCCTCAAATATATCAACGACACCCTCGGCCACGACGCCGGCGACCAGTTGCTCGTCATCCTCGCCGATATTATCCGGACCTGCTTTGCCGACGGCAACCGGACCATCGCCCGCATCGGCGGCGACGAATTCGCCGTCATCCTGGCGAACATCGACGAAGCCTCGCTGGCGGCCGCCCAGGCCAGTCTTCACCAGGCCATCGAAGTTTACAACGGAAAAAGCCCGAAAATACCGCTGTGCGTTTCCATCGGCTCGGCCCTCACCGGCCCCGGGGTCAAACTCGACAACCTATTCATGCAGGCCGACAACTCGATGTCGCGGGCCAAGCTTCTCAGCCAGCATTCCAGCCGCAGCTCGGTGGTCCAGGCCCTCAAGCTGGCCCTTGAGGTCCGGGACTTCGTCACCGAGGGCCACGCCGCCCGGCTGAAAGACCTCACCCTTCAACTGGCGAAAATGTGCGGTTTCCCCGACTACCGCCTTACCGATCTTAGGCTGTTCGCCGAATTCCACGACATCGGCAAGGTCGGCATTCCCGACCAGATACTCTTCAAGCCTGACAAGCTGACGGCCGAGGAAGTGGCCATCATGCGCGGCCACAGCGAGATCGGCCACCGCATCGCCGTCTCGGCTCCCGACCTCGAACCGATCGCCGACTGGATCCTTAAACACCACGAATGGTGGAACGGCAAAGGTTACCCCCTCGGCCTCAAGGGCGCGAAAATCCCGCTCGAATGCCGGATACTATCGATAGTCGACGCCTACGACGCCATGACCAACGACCGCCCGTACCGTAAGGCCATGCCGCCGGCGGCGGCTGCCGCCGAAATAAGTCGCTGCGCCGGCAGCCAGTTCGACCCCGAGCTTGTCGACAAGTTCATCGAGCTGCTCGGCCTGAGTGCCAAAGCTCAGCCGGCCTGAGCCTCCTGCTCAAGAAAAAACCTCCGCAATGCGGAGGTTTTTTTTAATAGACAACATCGAACGAGTAGTCTTGGCCGTTGTTGTTGTCCCAGTTGCTGGCGCTGTCGCGGAAGCAGACCCGCAGGGTGTCGTCGGCCGCTACCGGCAGCGAGGCCTCAAAGCCGGCCTGGGTCCTGACCATCCGGTAATCCAGCGGCTTATCCCAGTTGTCGCCGAAGCCGAAGTGGACGTAGAGCTTCTGGGCGCCGGCGCCGCTTAACAGGCCGTTGTAGACAAGGCGGACGGTCTCGCCCTTGGCCGGGTGGTCCGGGCTGATAACGATGCCGTTGGCGGCATACTTGGTGTTGGCACGCTTTTGGGCGGGCATAAGCACTCCTCCTCTTTTTTCTGCGTTTCCTGGCGTTTTTACTTCTTATTCCTGTGATTTATCCGCATTCTTCATGCAATATTATATCCAGGAAAACGCCAGTCTACTTCCGGCGATAATTTACCGCAAGCGCGGCAAGTTTTTCCGCCGTTTCGACAGAAAGTTCGTTTTCGGCCAGCCGCCACTTCCAGTTGCCGCCCACCGTGCTGGGGATGTTCATCCTGGCTTCGCTGCCGAGAGCCAGGATGTCCTGCAGGGGTACGATGGCCAGGCTGGCGGTGGCGGCATAGGCCATCTCGATGAAGTACCAGGCTACCTGTTCGCCGGTGGCCTCTGCCAGTTCGGGAAAGCGGACGACGATGTCGGGCCGCTCGGTCCGGCAGTGGGTGAACCAGCCGACGGTGGTGTCGTTGTCGTGGGTGCCGGTGTAGACAACGGCATTGTCTTCGCCGTCCGGCCAGGAGGCTTCGCCGCCCTCGCCCGGCTCGACGGCGAACTGGAGCACCTTCATGCCGGGGTAGTGGAATTTGTCCCTGAGGCTTTCGACCGCCGACGTTATCACGCCGAGATCCTCGGCGACAACCGGCAGGCGGCCAAGCTGTTTTTCGATGACGCTGAAGAAGGCCGGACCGGGGCCTTTTATCCATTCACCCCTTTGGGCGGTCTCCTCGCCGGCCGGCACGGTCCAGTAGGCCTCGAAGCCGCGGAAGTGGTCGATGCGGACGGCGTCGAACAGCCTGAAAGCATGGCGCAGCCTTTCCTGCCACCAGTAGAAGTCGCCGGCGGCCATCGCCGGCCAGTCGTACAGGGGATTGCCCCACAGCTGGCCGGTCTGGCTGAAGTAATCGGGCGGGACGCCGGCTACCGCCACTGGCCGGCCGGCAGCGTCCAGACGGAATAAATCCGGGTTGCCCCAGGTGGCGGCCGAGTCGGCGGCCACGAAGATCGGCAGGTCGCCGAGGATCTTGATGCCCCTGGCGTTGGCGTAGGCTTTGAGAGCCTGCCACTGACAGTGGAATTGGTACTGGAGAAAGATGTGGAAGTCAATCTCGCCGGCCAGTCTTTCCCGGTAGTCGTCGAGGACAGCCAGGTCGCGGCGGGCCGCCCCTTCCTCCCAGTCCTGCCAGGGGCCGCCGCCGAAATGGCTCTTGAGGGCCATGAACAGGGCGTAGTTGTCAAGCCAGAAGACGTTCTCGGCCCGGAAGGCGTGGTAGTCGTCGGTCGGCTCGAAAGCGTCGAAAGCCTCACGGAGAAGGACCCCACGCTCACTGCCGAGGTCTTCGTCGCGGAGAAGGCCGACGTCGGCCAAGAGGCGGAGGGATATAAGCCGCTCACTGCCGGCGAAGGCCGAGGTGCTCTGGTAGGGCGAGTCGCCGTAGCCGGGCGGGTTCAGGGGCAGGACCTGCCACCAACCCTGGCCGGCGGCCGCCAGCCAGTCGACGAAGCGGTAGGCGTCAGGTCCAAGGTCGCCGGCCGGCAGCGAGGTGGGGTGCAGGAGGACGCCGGCGGCCCGGGCGAAAAGGGGCGGCTCTTCCCGGCGCTTCATCAGGCAGGCGCCGGACAGCGGCCCGAGGATTATCTCCAGGCGGCCGTCCTTAACCTGGACGGGCTGGTAGTCGGCGAGAGCGCTGAAGACTTCGCCATCGGCGTAGCGGCCGATGTCGAGGGTCAGCCGCCGGGGCTCGCCGGCCGAGCGGTTCAGGAGGACGACGGCGGTGTTGGGCCGTTGCGGCCGGCCGAAAATGTCGCGGCCGCGGCCGATATGGCGAATGTAGCCGTAGACGTCGCCCTCGGTCACGAGCGGCCGCCAGTCGCCGGTCCGCAGGACGGCGTGGCGCTGGCGGAGCCCGGTGACTTTGCGGTACCAGTCCAGGAGTTCCCCGTCCTCGGCTCCCCAGGGGTAGGTGCCGCGGTTGAAGGGGTCGGTGTAGCCTTCCAGGCCGGTTTCGTCGCCATAGTAGATACAGGGAGCCCCGGGGAAGGTCATCTGGAAGAGGGAGAGCAGCTTAAGGCGGTCGACGGCCAGTCGTCTTTTGTCGGCCGGCAGGCGGTAGCGGGCCTGGTCGGTTACCGACATCTTCTCAGGCGGCGGCGCCTCGCCGAGGAGGGTGAGGACCCGCGGCACGTCGTGACTGCCGAGGAGGTTCATGCTGGCGTAGAAATTCTCGCGCGGGTAGTTTTCGCGGAGGCTCATGAGCCGGGCGTGGAGGTCGGCGGCGTCCAGGCGGCCGAGAGCGAAGTCGAGGGCCAGGTTCCGGAAGGGGTAGCCGGTGACGGTGTCGAGTTCGTCGCCCAGAAGGTAGTGCCGCCGATGACCGTAACTTTCTTTACGGGAAGCGTCCTCCCACACCTCGCCGATGAGGACGGCCTCGGGGTCGGCGGCCTTAAGGGCCGCCCGCAGCCGGCGGAGGAATTCGTCGGGCAGCTCGTCGGCGACGTCGAGCCGCCAGCCCTTGGTGCCGGCCCGCGACCAATGGCGGACGACGCTGTCGCCGCCTTCCAGCATGTAGTCGACGTAGGAGGGCTCAAGTTCGTTGACGTTCGGCAGAGTGCCGATGCCCCACCAGGACTCGTAGCGGTCGGGCCACTGGCTGAAGCGGTACCATTTGTAGTAGGGGGAGGACTTCGACTGGTAGGCGCCCACGTCGGGGTAGCGGCCGTTGATGTTGAAGTAGCGACTTTCACTGCCGGTGTGGCTGAAGACGCCGTCGAGGATGACCTTGATGCCGAGATCGCCGGCGCGGACGCACAGCTCGGCGAACAGGGCGTTGTCGCCGAACTGGGGGTCGATGGCTTTGTAGTCGCCGGTGTCGTATTTGTGGTTGCTGACCGATTCGAAGATGGGGTTAAAGTAGATGAGGCTTACGCCGAGTTCCTTCAGGTAGGAAAGCTTGTCGAGGACGCCTTTGAGGTTGCCGCCGAAAAAGTCGTAGGCGAAGATTGAGCCGTTTTTCGGGTCGCGCACGTAGAAGGGGATGTCGTCCCAGTAGCGGTGGATGAGGCTGCCGTGCGGCAGGTGGTCGATGCGGCCGTCTTCGTTGCCGTTATAGAAACGGTCAACGTAGATCTGGTAGATGATGGCGTCTTTGAGCCAGTGGGGCGTGGTGGCTCCGGGCCGATGGACGGTTATCTGATAGGCGGCCGGGTCGTGCTCGTAGAGGGCGCCGACGCCGCCCAACACCTGGTGGTTGTTGCCGTAATAGAAGGTCCGCCCGTAGTGGCGGACGGCGAAGCAGTACCACAGCAGGCAAGGTACGTCGGGGGCGTTGAAGTTTATTTCATAGGTAAGGCTATGGCCTTCCTCACGGGCCAGCCTCAGCGGCAGCTCGCCCTCGCCCTGGCCGTCCTGCCAGAGTCTCAGGAACACTGCCTCCGGCCGCTCGGTCCGCCTGACCGTCAGCCGCAGGGTAAGCGCGTCATGACAAGAAGCAGCCCCGAAAGGGCTGCGGTAAAAAGCATCGTGGGAGTTGTGGTACAGCCAGGATTGATCCATTTCGCACCTGCCTCACATATACTGATGGACACTGGTCGGCGGCTGCTCCGGCCGCCGGACGCTGCAGCCGCGGGAGGCCCGGGCGAAGTCCTCGTCGGCGCTACAGTAGCAGCGGACCGGAGCGGCCGGCTGCATACGCCAGATATCCATGGCGTATTCGGTGAAGGTGCGGTCGCCGGAGAATTTGCCGGAATGGGCGATGTTGCGGACGCACATGGCCAGCCAATGGCGGCGGTCCCGCCACCTGGCTTCGAGCTCCTTCT
>JAEZLU010000066.1 GCA_023415075.1 Bacillota bacterium | reverse complement strand
TAAGCCCAACTAAGCCCTTTGTCAGGGACTTAGCGGACTTCTCTTAATCTCTCGTCCAAAGTATTCGGTTAGTACAAGATATTCGCCGCAGTCTCAAATATGCCTGGCCCGGCGAAAATTAATCGTTACCGGGCGGCGGCGCCGTTTTTGTAAAAACGAAGCGCTTCTCGATTAATATCTTACCATATTATGGTAATTGGGTCAATCAGTTCCTTTCATTCTTTTCCAAATATTCCCTCAAGGCTTGCCTTGCGGCCGCCGCAGCCGGCTGGGGCCCCCTCCCCTCAACCTTGAGCTGCCGCCGGATATACTGACGGGCAGCCTGGTCGGAAAAAGCGGCGCCGCCGGCCATTTCTCGACCGCTGCCGGCCCCACGGAGGAAAAGGGCCGCCGCCTATGGAATAATCCCTTGAGCCCGTGGTCGCCCCTGCGAGTCATACTGGGCCGGCGGCCGAATACACTTTACCAGAATGCGCGGCGCCGCCGCCTGCTGGAGGCTAAGATGAAAACCGGCAAACCGACTGACGACCATCTGCCGTCGACCCTGGAAAGGCTGGCCGCCCGCCTGGAAGCTATCCGCCTCGCCGACTATCTTGAACTGCTGGAGAAACCGAGAAAACTCCTGTGGGTCAATTTCCTGGCCGGCATCGCCCGCGGACTGGGCTTTGCCATCGGCACGACAATCGTCTTCGCCGTCGTCATCGAAATTCTCCGCCGCCTCATCCTCATCAAGATTCCCCTGATCAACGACTACCTTATTGAAATATTTCACCTGATCGAACTCCATAAATAGCGGCCGGCCGCCGCTTCACAGCAGAAAACCGCCCAGCGGGCGGTTTAGAGTGTAGACAAACCCAGGCTGGCTAGAAAGGTCCAGATGCACGTCCTGATTACACTGGCCCTGTCAGCGCACTTATCCGATGGTGACAGTCGGCACGATTTTTGTGCGAGCCGCCCGGAAAAGCGCGGTACCGTTTCCTCCGCGACCAATTTGTAGGCATGGTTTGCACAGGCGATGTTTAACAGCATCGGCCGCGTACTGCGGAACGTACGCAAGCAAGCGCTTTGACGACGGCCCAGGACGGGCCTAGTCCCGACCGCGCCACGGATGGCATAGCGGTCTGGGGGGGCGCAAGTGCGCAAGTTCTTGGCGCTTTAGCGCCTTAGAACTGCGGCCTGCCCCTTGCGGGTACGCCGCAGATGGGCCTTTATCGACAGCCTGAAAAACCGCCCTGCGGGGCGGTTTTTGTCATTTGTCCTCCGACGGCCGGCAGTCCCGGCCGAGGCGCCTGAGGGCCATGGGCACGAGGGTGGCCAGCGGCTGCTGGAAAAGGATGAACAGGGTTATCGGCACGGCCACCGCCGGCGGGAAGTAGGCGATAGCCAGCAGCAGGCCGGCGGCAATGTTGCGAAGGCCGACGTTGTAAACCATGGCCACGGTGATGTCGGCCGGCCGGCCTCGGACCGCAAACCCGCCCCAGTAACCGATGCAGTAGCCGAGAGCCACCATGAACAGGGTAACCAGGAGAATTTTCACTATGGCCGCGCTCCAGGTTATCCCCGGACCGACAACGGCGGCGTTAAGGAAGATCATAACAAAGAATGCCAGCTTGCCGGTCAGGCCGCCGAATCCTTTGGCGAAAGCCGCCGAACGACCGCCGCTCAGGTCATGGATGACCATGCCGGCCACGCTGGGGATGGTGATCATCCACAGAAGCTGCAGCATCATATCCTTATAGTCGAAAGCGATCGCCTTGCCGACGGTCACCAGGAAAAACGCCGGCAAGAATAAAGGTACGATCAGCGTATCGAGGGTAACGGTAACCAGCGATACCGGCACATTGCCGTTCCCCAGCGCCGTCCACATGATCGAGGTCACGCCCACCGGGATGGCGGCGGCAATCAAATAGCCCATCCGCACATAGGCGTCCTCGGGGAAAAAGATATAGCCGACCAGCCAGGATGCGAGCGGCGTGGCGATATGGACCAAGAACAGTATCCACAGCGGGACCCACGGCCGGCTGAGCACCTGGAAAAATCGCCGCAGGCTGGTCTCGAGCGCCGTGGCGAAGGTCATGTAACCGAACAAGGCGATAAGGGCAATTTTCAAATCAGGCGAATAGGTAACCTGGCAGTTGAACCCGGCTGCGAGGGCAACCAGAACCCCGAGAAACATCCTTTTTCCGAGCCAGCCGTTCCAGTGCGTGAGGTTGATCATGCTTTTTCCCTCGAAAAAATAATCGGGCGCGCGGCCCGGCGTCGCCCATCACTAGTATATGCCAAAGCGGCCTGTCTGGCCTAACCGCACAAAGGCCGGTTTCGAGCCTGGCGGCTAAGCCAGCGGCTCCGTCCTCCCGTTTTCCCGGCAGAGCGGTCGCCGGCACGGTCAAAAGCTGCTTGCAAATATCGTCTTGTTCCGTCCCTGCTGTTTGGCCTGATATAGGGCCTGGTCAGCCGCCAGGATGAGCCTTTCGATGCTCGTCTCGCCGGGCTCGCGGCAGCCGTAGGTTGCGCCGCCGATGCTGACCGTCACATTGATATAGCCGTTGCCTGTCCAAAACTTCTGCTCGGCCACCCGCAGCCGGAGGCGCTCGGCGGCCGCCCGCGCCTGGGTTTCATCGGTGTCAGGCAGGACGACGGCAAATTCCTCGCCGCCATAGCGGGTCGGCAGGTCGATGTTGCGGAACGAATCCTTCATTATCGCGCCGAGCTGCTCGAGCACGGCGTCACCGGCCTGATGGCCGTAAACATCGTTGATGGTTTTGAAGTAGTCGATGTCGGCCATCAGCAGGCTGAGCGGCTGATCACCGCGCTTGAGCTTCTTGAGCTCGCGGTCGAGCACGTAGTCGAACAGCCGGCGGTTGGCCAGCCCTGTCAGGAGGTCGGAGAAGCTGATGCGCTGGATGTTGGCGTAGATGTCCTGGCGGCCAAGCACCATCGTGATGTGGCCGACCATCCGCTCGATGAACTTTTCCAAGCCGGCCATGTCGATAACCTTGTCGAGCTGCCGCCAGTGGAAAACCACCAGTCCGTGCAGCGTCCGCCGGTAGACCACCGGCACGGTGTACAGCAGCTTGGACGCCCCGCCGCCGCCCTGACGGAAGGACTGCTTGACGATAAGCTCGCCGCGGCCGCCCTCCGGACCCGGCAGCAGCTTCTGGAGAAACTCGCGGCCATAGAGGGACTTTAGCCGGCTGATATCGCTCATGGAAAAACCTTTGGCCATAACCTCCTGCAACGGGTTGGCCTCCAACTGCGGCTCGATGCCGAAAACGGCGATGCCGTCGACCCCCAGCACGGCGGCGAAGGACTCGCCCACCTTGTAGAGAAGGCTACCCAGCGAAGCCTGTTCAAGCTTGACAGCCTCCCGCAAAAAGTCGTTCTCGGCATCCCGGTAGCGGGTCTCCCTTTCCAGGTTGACCTGCTCGATGACGGTCGCCGCCTCACGGGCAAAAATGGTCAGCAAATCGGCATCCAAATCGGAGAAATGATCGGCTTCTTCGGCGAATGCCTCCAGCACGCCGGCCAGACCCCGCCTGGTCATCAGCGGTACGCCGACCATCGACATAAAACCCAGGCGGGCGACGCCGGGCCGCAGGCGGTAATTATACTGGGACATGTCATGGACAACAACCGGCTGACCGCCCAAATAACTGTTGCCCATAAACTTCTGGTCGAGGGATACGTCACTTGGGCTGACGCCGCTCTGCCAGGCCAGCGAGCGGAACATCTGGCTGGCTGCGTCATACCGGCTTAAAAACAGATGGTCGCAGTTCACCACTGCGCCGGCTTCGCGGACAATAGTCGCCAGGGTCGCGTCCGCATCCGCCCCGGAAAAAAGAATTGTCCTGAGGCTGCGTACCAATTGGCCTGCATCCAGCGGTTTTCGGCCGGCAATATCCTTTTCCTCAAGCATCAGAAACCCTACCTCATCGCTACTTTTATCAGTACTTCTTCCGCTATCAGTACTTCTTCCGCCACATCACCTGGTAGTCGCCGACCGCATCGCCGGCGCGCTTCAGCTGGATGGTCTCATCCTTGTTGGCCAACTGGATGTTGAAACTCCGGTTGTCGGCACTGTAGGTCACACCGGGCAACAGCTGGCGGTCGCCCTCTTTTTTCAGCGAATAGGACACTCCGGCGGCCGCCTCGGCCGAATCGGCCGGCCGCGCATTTCTGGCCGCCGGCGCCAGTTCCATCTGACCAGCCGGCCGCTCGCCGACAGGGTTGGTCGGCCCGGCCGCTTTGTCGGGCACAGGGGCGACCGGGGTCGTCGGCTGAACCGCCGTCCCGCCGGCAGGTTTCGGCGGCTGCTTGCGAGCTTCGTAACCGCTAACGGCAACAAAATACAGCGCTGCCAGCAATAATGCGGCAACGGCGAACACTCCAAAATGCTTTTTGGTCATCCTGCTTTCCTTTCCGCCATTGACCGGATTGGTTTTCCTGATATATTCGCCGTTGGCCGCCGGCCTCCTGCCCTTGCCGGCCGTATTATTTACCCGCTGACGACCGCGGCCGGCGACATTTATAGATAAATTTCATACGGCGTCTATTTATTATGCTCTGTTTCTATAGTAAAATGACTGTGTAAGGAGGCGATAGAGTGGATATCCGCCATCTGGAATATTTCCTTGAAGTCGTACGCCAGGGCAGCTTCAGCAAGGCTGCCGCCCGCCTGCACATAACCCAGCCCTCGATAAGCAAAATGATCAAGACCCTGGAGGACGAGATTGGCGTAACCCTTTTACACCGGGGCGCCAAGCAGGTCGAAATGACCGACGCCGGTCGGGCCCTTTTGGAGCAGGCCCAGCAAATAGTCGCCCTCTTTCAGAACCTCGCCGCCGAACTGGCCGACGTCACCCACCTGCAGAAAGGCAAGCTGCGCATCGGCATGCCGCCGATATCGGCGTCGTCGGTATTTCCGCGGGCCCTTGGCGAATTCAAGAAAAATTATCCCAACATCAGCATCGAGATGTACGAATTCGGTTCGAAAAAAATTGCCGAGGCCCTGAACGAGGGGGCCATTGATGTCGGTGTCGTCTGCTCTCTTCCGGAAAAAGCCGATTTGTTTGGCATGCTCGCCTGCGTGCGCGATCCGCTCAAGGTCATCGTCCATCCCAGCCACCGTCTGGCGAGCTGCCCGGCCGTCGATTTCTCGATGCTGGCCGCCGAGCCGTTCGTCCTCTATCGCGAAGACTTCAGCCTCCATGACCAGATCCTCAAGCGTTGCCGCCAGGCCGGTTTTCAGCCGCAAATAATTTGCGAAACCTCCCAGCGGGACTTCATGACCCAGATGGTGGCCGCCAACCTCGGCGTTGCCCTCCTGCCGGGAAAGATCTGCGAATCCCTCGACCCGGCGACCATTGTCGCCGTACCGCTGGCTGAGCCGCCCCTGTGCCTGGAAATGGCCGTAATCTGGCGCAAGGACCGCTATCTGTCCTTCGCCGCCCAGCGCTGGATCACCTTTACCGCCGAGCTCCTCGGCTTGCCGGCCCGCAAGGCTGCCGCCACCGCAGCCGACGGCTCTGCCGGCCGCAAGTTATGAGAACTCGGCCTTCATCATGGCGATAAACTTGTCGACCAGGACCGGGTCGAACATCATGCCTCGGCCGGCGGCGATTTCCGCCAGCGCAGCCTCAGCCGACATGGCCTTGCGGTATGGGCGGTCATGGGTCATGGCCACATAGGCGTCGGCGATAAGCAAAATGCGGCACTCGAGCGGAATTTCTTCACCTTTGAGGCCCAGAGGATAGCCGCCGCCGTTCCACCACTCGTGATGCTTCAAGATCCAGTCGGCAATATGATGAAAGTCGGGCGAGGCCACGGCGATCCTGTAGCCGACCTCGCTATGCCGGCGCATGACCCGCATCTCGGCCGCTGTCAGCTTGGTCGGCCTGAACAGTATATTCACGGGAACCCCCACCTTGCCGACATCATGGAACTGGGCCAAAAGCCGCAGGTCGCCGATCGCTTTTTCGGGCAGCCCCGCTTCCCTGGCCAGTCTGGCCGCGAGTTCCTGCAAGTGCCCGTCCTGGCCTTCGCTGATAAAATCGCGGGCATAGAGGGCCTCGGTCAGCGTTTTGATGAGAGCGCTGCGAGTCCCACTGCTGCGCCGCAGTTTTTCCCGGTACATACTGCTGTCGGCTTCCCGGTAAACCTCTTTCATGCTCGCAAGCTCGGCGCTTTTGAGTCCGAAGCCCAGCGACATGCTGAGGGCAAACTCCCGCCGGCCTTTGTTGGCCTCCCCAACCGCCGCCGTTACTTGCTCGCAGGCCGCCGCCAGCTTAGCTTCGTCGGCTGCCGGCAGCAGGGCAGCGAATTCGTCGCCGCCTATCCGGCAGAGTACCGCCTCCTCCGGCAGATTCTCCCGCAGGATGACGCCGGCCAAGAACAGCATGCGGTCGCCCACCGCGTGGCCCAGCGTGTCGTTCACAAGCTTCAGGCCGTCGATATCGGCGATAATAATGCCAGGTGTCCCTTTCTCGATTTTCTCGAGCCTGTCCATCTCCTGCTCGAAATACCGCCGGTTGAATACGCCGGTCAAAAGATCGTGGTTACTGGTGAAGGTAAGTCGGCGCTCGACCTCCTTGCGCTCGGAGATATCGCGGTAGATGGCATAGGCGCCGGCCAGCCGGCCCATAACGACTATCGGATAGGCGAGGATGAAAACCTCGATCAGGCTGCCGTCCTTGCGCCGCCGGAGCGTCTCGAGTTCCACCACCTTGTTCGCGGTGATGAGTTCGCTGCTGGTGTCGATTCCCTCGCTGGCAAGATCGGCCGGCACAATGAGGTCGTTCAGCCGGTGTCCCTCGGCCGCTTCGTCCGTATAGCCGAACATTTCGCAGAAACGGGGGTTGACCCGGATCACTATGTCGTGTTGATCGATTATGGCGATGCTCTCCGGCGAATTTTCGAAAAGCTGTTCGAAGTAGACCTTCTGGAGGGCGATCTGGTGCTGGGAAGCCTGCTGCTGATCCATGAGGTTCTCCAGCGTCGACACCATGGCGTTGAACTTGTCGCTCAGCTTGCTGAACTCGACCGAGGAATGATCCTGCCACCTTGCCTGAAAATCGCCCTGCTCGATCGCCGTCATCGCCGCCACCAGCCTTTGCAGCCGGCGGGCGATATCGTGGGCGAAGAGCGCGCCGCTCGCCACCGCCAGGAGGGCGGCGGCAAGCCCCAGCCCAAGCGTCCGGGCCCGGATGGGTGCCAGCTCCCGTTCGAGGTTAGCCTCGGGAATAAAGCCGATCAGCTTCCAGCCGGTCTGGGGGATGGTGATAAAGCTCACCAGCGTGCGGCGACCGTCCAGGGAAGCAACTATCGACCCTTCGTAGGTTTGTTTGATGTCCCAGTACCAGCTGTCGTCGGCCACATGGCTGCCGAGTTTATCGGCATCCGGATGACCGATGATCTGGCCTTGGGAATCGATGAGGACGGCGTAGCCGCCCTGCGCGAAACTGATCTTTTTGACTATGTCGGCCAGCACCGGCAGCGGAGTATCCATCGCCAGCACGCCGTAAACCTTGCCGTCGGTCACCGCCTTGGCGGCCGTGATAATCGGCCGGCCGGTCAGCCCATCCAGGTAAACTTCGGTCCAGACCACCCGGTTTTTGAGCTCGACCGCTTTCTTGTACCACGGCCGGCTCCGGACATCGAAAGGCGCCGGCACCAGACCGGTACTGCTGAGGAAAAACTTGCCCTCGGCGTCGCCATAATACACCGCCGCCACTCCTGGGTCGAAAAAGCGGTATTTATCCCAGTCGGCGAGCGTCCGGGCCGTTTGCGGCGAGCCGACGGCCAGCCGCTGCAGTTCGGGGTCGCGGGCCAGCCGCTCGACCGCGCCCTCCATTTTGGCGATGTATTCTTCAATAAAGAAGGTGCGGGCGTTCTGCATTGTCCGCAGACTATCCTCCCGCGCCTTGACAAGAAGAATTTCTTCGGTTTTCTCGTACGACAAAAAGCTGAGAACGGATATCGGAACGACGATCAGCAGCAAAAAGGCGGCTATCAGCTTAGCCCTTATGTTGGCGAGCACGGCAAACTTCCTCCATCTGTCGACATCCGTTGACAAGCAAATAACCATTATGCGGAAATATTGTGGAATCGTGTCAAAAACGCTCGGTATACGCACTAATTCTACCATACTTTTCCCGGATTCGAAAGCCTGTCCGGCCTTTCCCCGGCTGATGGCTTAGGGTCGGCAGCCGGTGCGGCTACCGTCGCCATCGGGGGGGGGAAGAATACCTGCATCTTCTGCGCCGGCGGCCAGCATGCTATAATTGAGCTTGCCAACAGCCGGGGCTGTCGCCCTGGCAGTGGCAGGGAAGGCTGCCAAGGGCAGCGAATGGTATCAATAAAATGAAGGGAGCTGCGGCTAATGGAGCTCATCCTTTTTAGACACGCCAAGGCCGAGGACGACTCGGTCACTCTCGCCGACGAAATGCGCGAACTCACTCCCAAGGGCCGCAAAAAGGCCCAGGCCGCCGCCAGGGGCCTGGGCCGTATGCTGCTGCCCGGCTGCCGGCCGGAAATCTGGTCCAGCCCGGCCCTCCGCTCGAGCCAGACGGCCGCTATCCTGGCCGAAGCGCTGGACGGCGCCCGCGTGCGCGAACATCCCGCCATTTACAGCGGCAGCCTGCAGCTTTTGATCGACGACTGGCGCCAGCAGCCGGAAGATGCCGTCATCGTCATCGTCGGCCACGAACCCCACTTAAGCATATGGGCCCGGCAACTGGCCGACGCCGCCCTGCCGTTCAAAAAATGCGCCGCCGCCTCGTTTCTTCTCGAGCCGCCGGCTTTGGCCACCGGTACTTTGCGTTGGTTCGTCGAACCGAAAACCCTCGCCCGCATCGGCGACGACTAAAACAATAGGGGGTAGGGCCATGTCACTCGACGCCACTACCGAGCTTGAGCTCAAACTCCGTCTGCCGTCGGCCGCCGCCGGCGACCATATTTTTGTTCAGCCGCCCCTCGCCGACCTTCTCAGCGAGCTTCCCCACGACGAGCGCCTGGAAGCCTGGTACTACGACACCGCTGACGGCGCCCTCCGCGAGTTGGGTCTGGCTTACCGCATCCGCCTGGAGGGCGGTCGCTGGATCGCCACCGTAAAGATCGATAAGGCCGCCAGCGGCGGCCTGCACGAACGGCGGGAATGGAACGTCGTCATCGACCAGCCCGAAGCCAGCCTCGATCACTTCGCCGACACCGAGGCCGAGCCTCTGCTGGCCGAGGCTGCCGAAAACGCCCCCTTGGTCCGCCTGTTCGCCACCATCTTCGACCGCCGCAAAGCCACCGTTGTAACCGCTGACGGCAGTATGGTCGAGGTAGCTTTCGACCGGGGCGAGATAGTCGCCGGCGACCGGCGGGAAGCGATCG